>JADGAW010000308.1 GCA_015231815.1 Nitrospinota bacterium | reverse complement strand
TATAGCAATGTCTATGGAGTTGATCCAAACGAAGAGTTAATACAGCAAATCCATAAGAATGAAATATTTGATGCTGATATGATCCGTCTAGGTAATTCCTATGAACTTCCTTATGAAAATAAAACATTTGACTGTATCTATTTTTTCAATGTCCTTCACCATTTGCCTACATTGGAACTCTACAGTAAAACGATTGATGAAGTCGACAGATGTATAAAACCTGGCGGTATAGTCATTATGATTGAACCTAACAATGAAATCATCTACTCAATAAAACGTTTTTTTGCGAGAGTCTTAAGCTATGTCTCAGCTTTTTTCTCTGACATGTATCATATGATGGCAGCTGAAAAAAAAGATATAACTTTCTTTTTCCAGAACCACAACTTCATTAAGCAAAAGTACCGTGAATTAGGATATGTGGCTCTCAGAAATGAGCGGGCTTTGCATCAGTGGACGTTTGTCGTTAAAAAAGAGAAACAATAATTTATGGATAATAAAAAGATTGCGGCGATTACGTTCGATATGGATGAATTAGACATTTTGCGTGAAGGTTATCACATAACGGATGAATGTAAACCGGTTATCTATAAAAAAGCTGTTCCGCGTATGCTTGAAATCTTGGATGAGGTAGGGATTAAAGCAACTTTTTTTATTATTTCTAAAGATATTGTTAACGGTGAATCTAAGAAGGCTGTTAGAACAATTTACACAATGGGGCATGAAGTTGCTAATCATTCGGCTAATCATCGGCATTTATTCAATATGTCTCTGGAAGAAACAAGACAGGATATGTTGGAAAGTTCAAAGATTCTTTCTGAAATTATTGGTGAGAATATTGTCGGATATCGCGGTCCTTCATTGACCCTAAACAATCATCTTATGGAAATACTGCTGGAGCTAGGGTACGAATATGACTCAACGACTAACCCCACGCTTTTTTTTATAACGGAATGGTTGTACTTGTCTTTGATTTCTCCCAGTAAAAGGAACTCTCCAAGCTGGTTTTTTGTAAAGCATGCCTTCGCACCATCAACTCCATATCGTATTATTCCGCCTTGTTTTTTTAAAAAGAGTGAAAACGGAAAAATGATTGAATTACCAATATCTCATGTACCGTTTTTACAGGTTCCTTTTTATGCAACATTTCACTTCCTCTTTCCCTTTAGCTACCATCTTTTTAAGCACTTGTATTATATTAACAAGACAGCGGTATATCATGCTCATGGACTTGATTTTCTTGACATCAATGAAGACAATATTCCTCCTTCATATACTAAGCATCCAGGAATGAACCTCCCATGGAGTGAGAAAAAAAAGTATTTCAAAAAAGTTTTTACAGAATTGAAAAATAACTATTCTTCTGTAGGCACAGCTAGAGATATGGCTAGAAAAATAAGTGCTCGTTTGATATGATTACAAATCTCCTTCCGAAGCATCTGCATAGCTCAATTTATACAGCAATAAAAGTTATAAAAAGTGGGAATAGGATTGGTCTTTTACAACTATTTCTTTATGCACTTTCAGTTCTCATAATTCCAATAGATTATGCACTCTCGTTTTTTCAACAATACATGATGAAAAAGCGATCATCGAAAGGGTTGCCAGTCATATTTATATCTGGTTATAGTCGTTCTGGAACAACGTTGATATATCAGGTTCTTTCGAGGGTTTGGGACGTAGAGTATTTTAATAACCTTTTGATATTATTTAATCGTTCCTATATTCTCGCTAATTACATCTTCAGGAAATTCAATTCAGCAAAACCAAGGGTGTTCAATAGCTTTTACGGATTGAGTTGGGGGTTGTCCGGCACAAATGACGGTGCGCAGTTATTTTATCGATGGCTTGATAAAAGAAAGTTTATAAATGGTGAAGATATCTCCTCAGATACCCTAGAAAGAATGAAGGATTTTCTTGAAACCCACGAATATTATTTTCAAAAGCCACTTCTAACTAAAAACTGTAATAATTATCTCCTTTTCGAGCAATATGCAAAGTCATTTCCAAACGCTTATTTTATCTTTGTAAAGAGAGCTCCGGAAAAGGTAATAAAATCTACCCTGAAAGCTCGAGAATTTATTCAGGGTGATAGTAGTATCGAGTGGGAATTTTCAGTAAAAGAAACTCGGGAGGGGAATAATGAGGAGAATCCAGTCGAGGAGATTGCGTTAAACTTGAAGTATTGCTATGACAAGATTGATTATTGTAAGAAGTACATTCCCAAAGAACGTTTAATTATTATTAATTATGAGGACTTCTGTTGCAAGCCGAAAGAAGTCATTGATGACCTCACAAAAAAAATTTTTAAATCAACCGTGAATATAGATGAAGTTGAAAATGAATTAAGGAACGTTAAAGTCTCCTCAGGCCCACCATTAGAAACCTCTGAGCAGGAAGAAATCAGTACTGTTGTTAAGAAAATCTTTTGAGTCGGATGAAAGACAATATATTCTGCTTCTTTAAATTCTTTCTTGCAACAGGGCTGATTTATTGGTTGATTGAAACTGATAAGCTAAGCCTTATCAAGCTTCAGGGAGCATTACAATCATTAGATAAACTGCTTGTCGGTGGTTTGCTGGTTTGGTTTATCGTCTTTCTGTCTGCTGTTCGTTGGTATCTTCTCCTAAAGTCACAACAAATAACCATCCCCTTTAAAGATACACTAAAACTAAATATGATTAGTCTCTTTTTTTCAACCTTTGTACCAGGGGCAATAAGTGGAGATGTAGCAAAAGCATACTATATAACCCATAAAGAGAAAAGCCGAAAAACCGCAGCTATGGTAACGGTTGGGGTTGACAGACTAATTGGACTGATGGCTCTTTTCCTTGTGTTACTGTTTTCTGCGATATTTGAATGGGAAAAGGTAAAGAACATTCCTGAAATATCTTTTTTTATTTACTCTATTGTTGTAACGGCTA
>JADGAW010000307.1 GCA_015231815.1 Nitrospinota bacterium | reverse complement strand
GATTCCTCAGGTGTTACCGACTCATTTTCATGAATCAGCATTTCAACTTTTTTTGTATAAACCTTAATAAACTTAATAAGCCTTTTACCAGCCCCGGTTATTTTTACCACTTCATTAAAACTGTCGGCATACTTTTCGTCAGTTAACGCCGCAATTAACTCAAAGAGTTGGCTTGCCCTATACTTTAACGTGTGATTGAGCATTGACTTAAGAACAGGTGCTTCCTTAACGGCAGATTTTTCAAAATGGAGAAGCAACTGAACTTTTCTATTAAATTCAGGAGAATAACAATCAACTTCAACCCCGGCAAAGTTTCCATATTCATTAAGAACATTATGTTGAGTTGGAATAATAAGTTCTTTTTTCTTGTTGGGAAAACTTGCCTCAATACGCTTTTTAATCAACGGCATTGGAATAAACTCCGGGTGCCAATGCAGTGCAATGACTGCGTCAAGCCTGGGGTATGATTGTGGAGGGGTCAAAACCATCTCTTCCTGCTCTTTCGTTAGTTTTGTTGATATAACCTTGAAGTAGTTTTTTCTGTCTTCATCGGTTATTTCCTCACATACATCCGAGACATCCCTGACCTTTTTTTCGTCTTCTTTAAGACTTAAAGCTTCATTAAGCATAGTTATAAATTAGAAGTTAGCGAAAGTTTACTTGTGAATTATTACTGTAACATTACAGTCTGGTTGAAATTTAATGAAAGTAATGCACGTAATGTTACAAAACCATAAATCTCGTCATGAATAAAGAAGAGAACCACAACTTTTAGAGCATTGAGTTCAAAACTTCTCAATATACATCAATCCAGATCTTTTTAACTCTTACTGAAGTATTTTCCAATAAAACTATTCAGTAAAAATCCCCATTTTTTTCAAAAATGAAACTCCTTGTTTTGCTTTTTTAAGAGAAACTGTCTGATTTAACTCAACAACCCTAATGGTATCCTGTTGCAAGAAACTCTTTACCATCGTGAAATCAATTTCTCCGCACCCTGGTTCCTGATGGTCTTTGTAGCCTTTCACAACATCGTGTAAATGAATACCAATGAGTTTATCTGAAAAGTTTTCCAACAGTTCCTTTTGGGGGATATCATAGAGGGTTTCCTGAGCGTGAGCATGTCCTGTATCGTGCCAGTAACCAATATTACCTCCATGAAAAGCATTGAGGAGGTCTTTAAATTCCTGAACTCCAGGCATTTCATGAAAATGATACCTGTTTTCCAGACCAACCATGATTCCCCGCACCATAGCTTCGTGGTTTATTACGATAAGGCTTTTAAGCAACTGTTCGTAACAACGTTTTCCTGCTTCGTATCGAATATTCTTTAATTTTTCCTTAATTTTCTGAGTTTCAGGAGTTTTAATTTTTCCTTTATCATAAATAGTCCGCATTACATCGGTCGGATAGTCCATGTCAGTCATTCCTGCATGAACAACAATTACTTTGACGTTAAGAGCTTGGGCATGTTCCATTGTAGTAACAATACCTTCCACAGCTCTCTTTCGATTATCTTCATTGGAATCGTTCAGAAAAAATGCTTCTGCCCCCCTTCCTCTCCCCTCCGGACTAGGACAAACTGCATGAAGGCTGGAAACCTTCATTCCCCAATCAAAAACATTGCGTTTAATCTCTTCAAAAACGTGAGGTTTTATTCTAAATTCCAATTCAACGGAGTCAAGACCGACTTCTTTAATATTCTGGATAAGAAATTGTGCATTAAGTATTTTCCCTGACCTCCAACAAGACGAAACAGAATTAAACATTGCTTTAGACTCACATTAAATTGATAAATATACTTCACGTATATTCTACAAATTAATTATAACAATAGTGTTACAACAATATTTATTTTTATTGACCTTCCCGTATTTCATCCCATCAAAGTTATCAAGGATAAAACATCATCATAGAATGCCACTTGTTGGAAAACTGCCCCCCAGACTTAATACTTTTTTAGACTGTTGTCGATGTCATCAGCCCACTGAATAATTCCTCCGGCAAGGTTTTTACAGTTTGTGTAACCTTTTCCCTTGAGAAACTCAACGGCTTTTCCAGAGCGACCACCAAGTTTGCAGTGAACAACAACGTCCCGGTCTTGAGGAATTTCTGAATATCGCTCCCCAATATCTCCGAGGGGAATATGCACCGTTCCCTTAAGTTTGCAAATTTCAAGTTCATGCCCTTCCCTTACATCAACGACAAATAAATCAGGATTTGCATCCCACATTTCTTTTAACTGTTTTGGGGTAATATCGTAATCATTCATAGGTTTCTCCTCTTCTTTTATCTCTGACGGTGGAAGTCCGCAGAATTGTTCATAAGCTGTTACATCGCCTATTGTAGGATTATCCCCACAGGCTGGACAATTTTTATCTCTTCTGAGTTTTACTTCGTTAAACTTCATGTTCATTGCATTGTATATCAACAATCGTCCCGACAAGCTTTCTCCCATTTCAAGAACAAGCTTTATTGCTTCGGTTGCCTGAATAACACCGATAACCCCCGGCAAGACTCCCAAAACACCTCCTTCAGCACAGGAAGGAGCAAATCCCGGTGGCGGTGGTTCTGGATAGAGACAACGATAACATGGACCATCCTGATGATGAAAAATGGTAATTTGTCCTTCAAACTGAAAAATTGATGCATACACCAGCGGTTTGCCCTCAAGAACACAGGCATCATTTACTAAGTAACGGGTTGGAAAATTATCGGTACCGTCAACAATAATATCGTATTGAGCAACGATTTCCCGAACATTGTCTCGTGTAATTCCATCTCCATGAAGGTTGACCTTCAAAAAAGGATTAATGCCGAGGATTTTATCTTTTGCCGACTCAACCTTAGGTCTGCCAACATCGGAGGTAAAGTGTGCTATTTGTCGTTGCAGGTTTGATTCGTCAACAACATCAAAATCAACGAG
>JADGAW010000306.1 GCA_015231815.1 Nitrospinota bacterium | reverse complement strand
CTGTAATTGGTTTTAGTCAATTGTAAAACTTTATCAGTGAGTCAAAATGTCCTTTCTGTTGACCTATTCAAAAACAAAAACCTGAATGCAGCCAATGATGATGCCAATTGCACCACCAACATAGGTGATTTGTCCCAGTTCTTTTGAAACGGTTCTCTGAATAATATTCTCAACTTCTTCAATCTCAAGGGCGTTAATTTTATCAATTACCAGTTTCTCAATATCAATGCCATCAATTATCTTTGGACTATATTGCTTAATGATTTCATCGCTCTTCTTTTCAATAAAGGGCTGCAACTTATCAAGTACAGCAGATTCCACTGTTGTTGAGTTACGAATTGAATGAACAAAATTATCAAAAAATGTTTCCGGCAAACTCTTCTCCTTTTCTGGAGCTTTCAGGAAGAATTTTTCCTTAATAACTTCGATTAACGCATTAGAAATTTTTTTGTTGAGCTTTAACTCGTCAATTGCCTTATTAAGATCTTCCTTCGTTAATAAACGGTTGGCAACAACTTTTCCGATGGAGTTGGCGAGTCTTTCTCTCTCTTTGGGAATTAAACCGGGAGTTAAGGGAACAGGAATAGAAGCTATTCTCTTTTTAGTATAAGGAAAAAAAAGCATCTTAAGTGCCAGCCAGTTGGTGCTGTAGCCAATAAAGCCGTAAAGAAGAATTTGAAAAAATGAAGCGATAGATGAGTTCATTATGTATAAAGAACCTTTCTTTTATCAATGTTAAGAGCTTTGAGCTTAGATTCCAAGGTCGTTGACTTTATTCCCAACAGTTGAGATGCGCTTCCATAGCCAGAAACTTTTCCGTTGGTTTTTTTCAGGGTTTTTATAAGCATCTTCTTTTCCAACTCCCTGAGTTCATCGTAATTATGTACCGTTTTCTCTGTTTCATCACATACCGAAACCTCCTCCTTCGTTACAGTATCTTCACGATCGTTTACCTGAATGACCAAATTCTTGCCCCCCGATAAAATAAGAGCTCTTTCCATAATGTTCTGTAATTCCCGAATATTACCCGGCCAGTGATATCTTTTTAACCTACTTATCTCCCGTTCCTTTAATATTGGAGCGGTCATACCAAACTTCTTTGCTGCACTTTCCAGAAAAAAAACCGCTAATGGTGGAATATCACTTTTTCTTTCTCTTAAGGAAGGAATTTCTATGGGAAAAACCGTTAGTCGATAAAATAAATCTTCCCGAAAAGTTTTTTTCTGCACTTTTTCTTTTAAATCGACATTTGTTGCAGCAATAATTCTGACATCCAGCTTAAGGGTTTTATCTTCTCCAAGAGGAGTAACCTCACCCTCCTGTAAGGCTCGTAATAATTTCCCCTGTAATTCAAGAGGTATTTCAGCAATTTCATCAAGAAAAAGCGTGCCTTTGTGGGCAAGTTGAAACTTTCCGGTTCTATCTTTTATCGCACCGGTAAAAGCACCCCGGACATGACCAAAAAGCTCGCTTTCAAAAAGCTCCTTAGGAATAGAGGCACAGTTTACCTTTACCAGCTTTCCGTCAGTTCTTGTACTTTTTTCATGAATTGCTCTGGCAATAAGCTCTTTTCCTGTTCCTGATTCTCCTTGAATAAGTACACTTGCCGCTGTTGGTGAAACCATCTCAACCTGTTCAAGTACTTTGAGAAGAGCAGGGCTTTTGCCAATAATTTCACCATAAGGAGCTATTGCACGGACCTCTTGTTTCAGCTGATTGTTTTCATATTCCAGCTGCTGTCTTAATGCGGTGATTTCCTCAAACGATCGTGCATTGGCAATTGAAGCAGCGGCATTATCGGCAAAACTCCTGAGCATCGAAACATTTGCACTGCTTAAGGTTTGCCTGCTGAAAATTGCAAGAACCCCTAATATCTCACCCTGAAAGATTAATGGCTGCCCGGCAAAGCTCAGGATTTGTTCGTGTTGTGCCCAGTAGGGGTCTTTTATCCAGTCAGTTTTGTAGCTAATATTTGTGTAAAGAATTGATTCCCCGGTCTTTCCAATGGTTCCAACTTTTCTTACTCCCAGAGGAATTCTGCTATGGGAACCATCAAGGCTTGAATAGTTTTTTGCTCCGGATTGTATTGAATTTCCGGAGCTGGCAATTAAATGAAGACATTGTTTTTTACTTTTACACTCTTCTGCTGCCTTACATGACTCACATTTGTCCGCTTCTTTAATGAGCCAGATTCGAGCTAATGCGATTTTTTTATCTGCTGACATTCCCCGGACAATTTTGTTGAGAACATTTTCTGCTGAACGTTCATTAGCAACCGAAAGGGCGATTTTTTGTAAGGTAAGTAAATCCATTCTTAATTACGAAATATAGTAAAAAAACATATAATATCATACTTATATAAAATATCGTAAGATAGTTCTATGGTTTTTTCTTACCTTTTTATCCCTCTATTCTCCACTATTTACGCTTCACCCTTCAATTTTCACTCTTTACTCTTCACTTATTACTTTTCGTGGCACAAGAATTGTCTATAATAGCTGACGTTCAATAATAACCATAATTATTTCACGATGAATCTTCTGGTATATCCCCTTATTCTCTTGTACCTTTTTGTGTCTCCCATTATTTCTTATGCTTCTGATTTAAATAAATTACCTCTTAATCCGCAAAATACAGAACTATCCTACTGGTTTGAATCGGGTATTCACGATTTTGAAGGAAAAGCTCATAACTTTGAGGGTTTTATTCTTGTGCCTCAGGATCTTAATTCTCAAAATTACTATACGGAAACTACTGTCGACGTGAAGAGCCTATTTTCCGGTGATTTCAACCGAGATTTAAAGGCACAGAATTATTCACTGGAAGCAAAGGATTACCCGGAAATTACCTTTTATTCAACAAAGTTCAATGGAATACCTCATCCCATAAAGTCTGGGGAGGGCTTTCACTTTAAACTTGAAGGAATAC
>JADGAW010000305.1 GCA_015231815.1 Nitrospinota bacterium | reverse complement strand
AAGTTGTTTCATTGATAGACTCTGAAGAATCTAAAAAATTTCACTCCGAAATAGCTAATATAAAATCTGAACTCACAATGGTTACAGGAGCTTTTCAACCCTTTGCATTTAATAAAAAGTCTGTAAATGAATTAAAAACACTTATTAAAAGAGGGGTTAAAGTAAAAATCTATAGTGGACCTGATATTGTTCGAGAAAATCATACAAATGAAATTGAAGACTTTATTGGTGAGAATATTGAAAACAACCAATTAGAACTCTATAAATTACCGGAAAGACCTTATATACACTTTAGGATATATGACAATAAATATCTAACGTTTGAAGCACCACATGATGAAGCTGATGTTATAAGAGTTAAGTTTGAGTATTCTAAAGATTCTCAAATTAAAAAAGCAATTTCTATATTTGAGGAGGTTATTTTAGATATCTCAAAACGTTCCAAGCCTGTTTCAAGCCTTGGTGATTATTCGTACCCTGAGTTCTCAGAATTGTATGAAGCTGAAAATGTTTGTAGCCTTTTATGTTAGGGGATAAAGGGTGAAAATTAAGAATTTCTTGCTTACTGAAACAGATTTGAATTTTTTCCTTAATAAAAGTATTTATTATCGTAAAGATAAACTCATTGATTACCTTGAAGGTAAAGGTATTAAATCAGAGAGTGGAGAGTTAACAATCGTTACCAATGTTTATTTTTTAATTAAATCCCTCAGTAGCAAAGTAACACATACCAATGACCTTAATATTAATCTCAAAAGAATAATAGATTTTCTAAAAATGTTACATACAAGACTTAAGGTATTTGCATTTAAATTAATTATTCTATGCGCTAATGGAAAAGAAACTAACTTATGCTCGATTATCTTATCATTACAGGACACTGCAACTAAAGCATTTAAAGAAAGAAAAATGTTTTTTGAGGAGATGTTTAACTTAGAACGTTATCTTCTCAATTATGTATCATTGACAAAAAATTCCTTATCTCTTAACTCTAAAGCAACAGTTCTCCTTTCACATGGAAAGCACTGGAAGTTAGTGTAAGCTTCATTTCCCTTACTCTTTTTTTGTAATTTAGCCGGGAGGCCAACGGAATTCCCTGCCGCCAAGGATGTGGAAGTGGAGGTGAAAGACTGTTTGTCCTGCTTCAGTACCTTTATTGGTTACAACTCTGAATCCCGATTCATCTATTCCCTCACAGTCGGTTATTTCTTTAATGCCTTTGGTTATTGCCGCCATAATTTCCCCACAGTCATTTTCAGAAGAAAGCTCATGAATATCGGCAACATGCTTATTGGGAATAATAAGAATGTGAGTCGGTGCTTGGGGATTTATATCCTTAAAAGCAGTAACTACATTATTTGAGTAAACAACCTCGGCAGGTATTTCCTTCTTAATGATTTTACAAAACAAACAATCGGACATTTTTCCTCCTATAATTTATGTTTATAACGTTATATGATTCGTCGTAGTGAATTGTCAGGAAATACAAAAGAAATTGTATCCCAATAATTTCTTTTCATATTTAGGTGCCACCAACCCAATTCCTCTCCCCTTCCCTCTTAATATTTCCAAAGGGAACCGGATTCCATGAGATCAGTACATTCTTTATACAATTCCTGACATTCTTTTTCGTATGCTTCACCAACATGTACGGTTTTCTCTGCCCAATCATGACAATATCGACAAAGCTCGCAGTCAAGATCACGACAACCAGAGGTTTTAAAACGCTCCAAAAAACCATCAAGTTTTTTGTTGTCAATTATTACTGGGGCTTCTCCCTTTCGTGGTGTCAACATATTACGTTTTTGAGCCAACTTATTCATTTTCAACAGCTTCAGGGGGTTAGACATCCACGGCTTGGCAAATTTCCAGATAAATCGTAGTTGTGAAACTCCACCTGCTTTACCTTTTTCTCCCTCTTTGGGCTCCGGGTAAGAAAATGGTTGTATAAGGTCAAGGAGATTTCCCTCGTACGACTGCTCTGCATAGGCTTTTACCCTTTTTTTCAAAATATATGTCGGAGCTGTTCTCTCAGTTATTTTAAAGTAGTTGTATCCAATATCTGTATATGCCTTAAGGTCTTCTGGTCGAATCCAATCAGCTCTGATATAGTTAACCCGCTCATCCATTTTCATTTTTGAGCAGGAAATATAGCAATAATCAGGGGAAAAGCCTCCAGTATGATGACTGCTCTGGGAAGCATGAGCGAGAAATCCCATATGCCCTTGACTCATAGCGCAGGAGGTCATGCAGGAATTGTTTACCATAAGCTGTAAGTCAATGTCGGTATATTTTCTTATTGCTTCAAGGGTTGAGAATTCACGGTTTACCAACATGGAGTCGAGGGTGATGGAATCGGCACCCATATCCTGCCACATTCGTGCTTTTCGAACATGATCCACTCCGGCAAAGACCGAAATTCTTACAGAGATATTGGGGTAACTTTTTTTAATTGTTTTTAAGAGAAGGGGATTTGAGACCGTAACACGTTCAACTCCCATAGAACTAATCCAGTCAAGCAATTCCCTGATTTTCTTTTGACCGTTTCGGGTTATTTCCTGATTATCAAGGCAGGCAGCATTTAAAAGATAGTTGTATTTAATTCCAGCATTATGAGCATTTCTCACATGCTGTTCAAACTTTTTCCTGCTGATTGAGGGTATTAGTATTGATGCCCTTCCCCCTCCGACAACATCCTCTGCAAGCTTTCCGTAAATTTCTTGAACCGGATAGGATTTAAGTACATCAATAAGTTCATCATCGAGATTGTCAGCAACACCAAAGCTTACCGTTTTTTCTTCCATTATTTTATTTAACGCTAACACTTAATAAGGCAGACTCAATGGTGAGTCCGGGGCCAAAAGCCAGGCAGAGCACTCTTTTGGCATTATCTTCACGGGTTACCTGTTCCATAATTTTCTTTAAAACA
>JADGAW010000304.1 GCA_015231815.1 Nitrospinota bacterium | reverse complement strand
CAAGGGACTGTTATCCAAACAGATTTATTAAAGAAAACTGAGAAAAGAATAGCCTCTATAATTAAAAAAATAAACGAGAACGTCCTTGAGGCGAATAATCTTTATAAGGAATTTATTAAAGATGAAGAGAGAAAATTGAGTAAAACTCTTGAAGGAACTGTTTCAATAACAAACCCCATTAACACATATGTAAAATCAGAGAGTTTAACAAAAACAATCCTGATATATAGCCTTAGTGGCTTATTTATGTCGATCTTCCTCTCATTTTTTATTGATTACTGGAAAAGAACGAATATTAAGAGTCAAGAGAATTAGTGCTTAATGCCTTCTTTCTTAAGAACTTTGAAAAGTGTATAGAACATTATCTTTAAGTCGAGGAGAAGAGAAGCTTGATGTAAATACTCTTCATCATAGTGAACTTTCATCTCAATAGACAGTTCATCTCTCCCATTTACCTGAGCCCAACCAGTTAAACCTGGGGTGAGCATATGAACTCCTTTTTTACTCCTCAGTTCTTTTAAATCTTCTTGGTTATAAAGAGCTGGCCTTGGACCAACAAAACTCATATCACCAATAAGGATTGAATATAACTGAGGTATTTCGTCAAGACTCGTTTTACGTAAAAAAGCCCCAATAGTAGTTAAATAACGTTCAGGGTCATTCAGAAGATGTGTTGGAAGTTCCGGTGTATCAATTAACATTGTCCTAAACTTTGGCATATTAAATAGTTCATTATTCACCCCAATCCTTTCTGACCAATAAAGAATTGGCCCTTTTGACGTAAGCTTAATAAGCAAGACTAATAAGATTACAGGAATAATTAAAAGTAAAGTTAAAAATAGAGCAAGAAGCAAATCAAACAACCTTTTCCTTCTGAGATATGTGTGGTTCATAGCAGTTATTTTTTTCCTAAAGAAGACTCTTTATACCACCGGACTGTTTCGGCAAGAGACTCTTTCACCGAGAACTTAGGCTCCCAATTATAATCCCTTTTAAATTTGTTACTTGAAATTTGATAAGCATCGAACAAACGACTTATTACTCCCGAGTTTATGGGAAGTTTAACGGAAGTAACACTTTCAAAACAACTACCTATTGCTGCCATAATTTTTAAAACTTTTTCTGGAAAATAAAAAACTCCACTTTTTCCATAAAAGTTTTGGGAAATATGATCATATAGTTCAGCACTCGTTATATCTAATCCATCATTGATAAAGTACGACCTTACATTAGGTAAGTGAGAAGTATTTTCATTTAAGATTTGAATAAGAGCATCTGAGATATTTCCAACATAAACCATGCTTCTTTTACCAACAACTGCTCCCAGGGGAAGTATAATCCCTTTAGATGCACATTTTAATAACGTAAGCATATTACCTTTATTTCCAGGTCCATAAACCATGGGAGGTCGGAGAATAATGCACTCACTTTTACTTTCTGAAAAGAGTTCATATAAAGCCTTTTCAGTATCATATTTACTTTGACTATATGAATCGTTCGGAGCACATGTATCTTCTTCTGTATAAATTTTCATTGAAGCTGAACCACGAACATCACCCAAAACCTTTATAGTACTTAAATAAATAAACTTTTTAACTCCCGCTTCGAGTGCTTTTTTAGCAAATTTGATGGTTGTATGACAGTTTGCATCCAGATAATCATCCAAAGCATCAAAGCTACTGTTTTCCATCTTATGTGCCATACCAGCACAATAAACAACACCATAAATATTTTCAACCTTTATATGGGTACCATGTTTCCACGTTAAAACCTCAAAACCTTGAGTTTGGGCATATGAGACAATGTTTTTTCCGATAAATCCGGAAGCTCCCGTCACAAGAATTCTTTTACTCATGCTCCACCTCCAAACTATTCATAGAAAAAAGAATACCAAGCATGGACCAAAACAAAAATTGAACTTCTATGAAACCAAGAATATGATCTCCAACAGAAGAAAAAAGAAGTCCTATAAGCCCCAACCAAATTCCATACATTATTTTTTGTTCCAAAGGATTTTTCATTTTTTCCAAAGATGCTTTTCCCTGAAAAATAATTATAAAAACTATTCCTATAAATGGAATAAAGCCAAGCAAACCTAATTGACTCAAAATTAATAAATAATAGTTGTGGGGATCCATTCCCTTTAAGACCTCATCATGAAACTCCATACTTTTGGGAACACCATCCAAGGCCTTATATGCACCAATACCGACCCCCATTATGGGATTTTCAGACCAAACCTCAAGAGATTTTTGCCATAAAGCTCTTCGATTTTTATCCAAAATTTTTGAAATCAAATATTCTGTGCTGAAAAAGTGAGAAACAGAGCCACCCTGTCGTAATGAGAAATGGTTTATGTCAAAAACTTTATTTCTATCAACTACAGATATAAATAAAATTGATAAAAAAGCAAAAAAAGTGAACAGAGTAACCATTCGTTTTAACAAAGTTCGATGAAATTGAATAAAACGGTAACCTTTCAAAAAATAGAAAATAGTGCCTATGAATAAAACAAAAAATAAGGTAAAGATAGAATTTGATGACCGTATATCAAGCAAGCCATAAATAGCTAAAAAAACAGCTGCTAACATCAGAAATGAGAGAATAAAGCTTAGTGATTTATTTTCAAACAACGCCTCACCATTTAATAAAATAATAAGCGGAAAGAGCATAATAATATAGGTCGCCATTTCATTTACATTTGTAAAAGGACTCATAAGCCTTCCATCATGCCCATAATGGGTATTGGGTAAATAAACGTAAATACTTTTGTAGATTTCCATCGATTTATTTTGCTCTATAAAACCCAGAGTCAACGTTATAAGAAAGCTTAATATAAGGATAACGACAACAATTCTAATCTCCTCTTTGGAAATAAGAGATACTTTAATTAGGTAAAATAAAATAACCCCGGAAAAAATAATGATAG
>JADGAW010000303.1 GCA_015231815.1 Nitrospinota bacterium | reverse complement strand
AGAATTTTATTTCGACCAGAATGCATTCATCTCTGCAATCCAGAGAGCCGTTGAATATCTGACAAAGTTCAACAACGCGCCCAAAAGAGACCTGGCCCTATATATTATTGCAGAATCATACCGTTTAGAGGATAATCATGAAAAAGCAAGACAATGGTATGAAAAACTGATTGATAACTTCCCTGAATCTGATTATTTTAGTGATGCGAAGGAAAAAATAAGTGGACTTAGAAAACAATAAGATGAAAAAATCTTCTATCTGCTTTTCTTCTTTAAAAATACAGATAGCCGGATTGGCAGCCATTGCAGGCCTTTCATGCACCTTTCCCCTTAAAACAACTGCGGCAGAGGGATATATTCTTTATGAGGATGGTGTAATCAATTACAGTGATATACAAAAGAACAACCGCTACAAGCCCTATAAAGGCAAGAATTACAGGAACCTTTCAAGAACGAGATTAAACAGTAAATACAGTTACACAGACTTTAGACAAAGAATCTATCAATACAGTAAAAAATACGAAATTGAGCCATCATTGATACGTGCAATAATAGAAACAGAATCTGCTTTTAATCCTTATGCCCTTTCCCCTAAGGGAGCTATTGGGTTGATGCAGCTTATGCCTAATACGGCAAAGTCATTAGGTGTGGACCCCTGGAACCCGGCTGAGAACATAATGGGCGGAGTTAAGCACCTCAAGTTTCTGGAGGAACAGTATAACGGAAACCTTAGCCTTATGCTTGCCGCCTATAATGCTGGCGAGAAAAATGTAGATAAATATGGAGGGATTCCTCCTTTCAAGGAAACAATGGACTATGTCCATAAGGTGAAGCGGTTACACAGAAAGTATAAAAAGGAAATGGCTGCCGCTGAAAGATACAGAAAACGCCTTATGGCCCTTAACAAAAGACAGGTTAAAATCAAAAAACCTGTTGTAAAGGAAATAAGCCTGACGGATAACGCAAGGATCCAGAATATCTACTCAACGGATGTAAGTCTGATTGAGAAAAATATTCTTGGTGACACCGTAGAACTGACAAATATATATAAAAGGTAAATCATGTTTGAGCTAACCCCAAACCAGATAACAATGGCAAGGGTCTACCTCCTGCCACTGGTTGTGCTATTGATCTTCTATCCCTTTTCCGAATATAACATTGTTGCCGCCCTTGTATTTGGAGCTGCTGCCGCAACAGACTGGCTTGACGGATACCTTGCAAGACTCAAGAACCAGGTAACGGAACTGGGAAAACTTCTTGATCCCATTGCAGACAAGCTTCTCCTTGTAGCGGCTCTGGTACCCCTGGTCTCTTTACATAGAGTTCCTGCCTGGATTGCCGTAATAATCTTATCCAGAGAGTTTGCCGTTACGGGACTCCGATCTGTTGCCGCCTACAAAGGGAAGATCATTGCAGCAGATAAACTGGGAAAATATAAGGTCGGTACACAGATAACCGGAATAATCCTTCTTATCCTTAACTGGAATCTTGGGTTTATTAATTTTTACATCTTAGGAAATATAGTTATCTTCATCTCTATGATTCTGGCTGTAATCTCAGGCTATTTATATTTCAAACGCTACTGGGACACCATTAAAGAAAGCGAACATGATTCTTGAGCTGCCAGCTCTTTTAACAGGTTACCTGCTTGGAAGCATCTCAACCGGCCTGCTTGTAAGCAAGCTCTCAGGAGAAAAAGATATACGGCAAAAGGGTAGCGGAAATATAGGCGCTACTAATATCCTGCGGGTCATCGGGAAAAAGGCAGGAGCAATTACCCTACTGGGGGACATGCTTAAAGCAGTAGTTGCCATTATGATTACAGGACTCTATACTGATGACCTGCATATACTTGCTTTAGCTGGACTGGCATCCGTTGTTGGACATATCTTTCCTGTTTATTACAGTTTTAAAGGTGGAAAAGGAGTGGCAACAGCACTGGGAATGCTTTTCTACCTCTCTCCTCTTTCAGGGCTGATTGTTCTTGCTGTATTTGTTGCCACCCTCTACTCAAGCCGTTATGTATCCCTTGGTTCGATACTGGGAAGCCTCACTGCACCCCTTTCAATACTTTTCTTTGATTACAATTTAACTCTTTTCGCTTCATTTATTGTGGTTTTCTTTCTTATCTGCTACATGCACAGGGAAAACATAAAAAGACTTTTAAATGGTACCGAGAACAGATTATAGAGGGAGCTGATACTTCTTCTTCCATTCATCATCCGTCATCTTATCGGCAATCATAGCATGACAGCTATCGCAGTTCTGAGTGAGATTTACCCCATTTTCATCCCTCATTCTTTGATTATGACAGCGAAAACACCCCTCTTCCCTTCCCGAATGTCCCATCATATTCCTGTAGGAACCCCACTGAATATTCATTCTGGGATATAAAAAGGTACGTGCAGCCTGAAAAAGACGGTTCGCTGTAGTTTCAATCCCATCAAGATGAGGCCACTCCACTTTGAACTCCTTTTCAATTACCTTAAGAAAATCCTTCTTTTCATATTGCGAAAGTTTCTTTAGCGTTCTTACCATAACCGCTTTAGCAAAAGGGAGAGAGGGGTCTACCACTTTACTGGTAAGCAGTTTATCTGCCAGGGTATCTGCATCAACAAAAGTATGACCAACTCTGTTATGACAATCTATACAATCCATTTCCCTGAGTTCACCCTTCTTATTGATACGATAAACAGACCTGCCCTTGCTTGTAATGAGAACATCCATTATTTCCGGTTCACGGAACCCTTCGATCATATAGGTCTTTATTCCTTCTGGCTTTCTTACCTCGAAATGGAGGGGGATGTATCAGGTATTCTCTCTTTCTCTTGATCTTTATTCACGTCCTATACCTGCACCGGTAATGACACTTCCTGCTTCTGAAGATACCTGCCTTGACTGTCATGCAACCAGTCACAAAAGAGCAGACAG
>JADGAW010000302.1 GCA_015231815.1 Nitrospinota bacterium | reverse complement strand
ATACGGGAAGAAACAGTATAAATCCGGTAACGGACATGACGAAAAAACCTGGTTTGAATATATGGTGTCGGAATTTTTTCTCCCATACAAGAAAAATTACCGATGAAACAAAAATAAAAATAGCTGTATATTTACTTAATAAGGCAAACCCAAGAGCAATTCCAGCAAAAAACCAAAGATTTATTGAATCTTGATGTATTGCTTTAAAGAAAAGAAGAAGAAACAGGGTCCAAAAGAAAACTAAGGGAGTATCCGGTGTAATAATTATTCCCCCGACAAAAAAGAGAAGGGAAATATTTATGAGAAATGTTGAAGAAAGTGCAATAACGGGAGAGTTAAACAGGTTCAGGGCTAAGTAAAAGAACAGGTACGATATACCCACAGAATATAAAAGAGCTGATAGCCTTACAAAGAGTTCACTATCGGAGAATAACGTTGTTGCAGCAATGGAATATGCCACCATGGGTGGGTGATCAAGGTAGCTCATTGAAAGGTTTTTTGCCCAATCCCAATAGTATGATTCATCAACAGTTAATTCCATTTGTGCATTAATAATTAACCGAAAAATGAAAAATATGAAGGTAATGAAAAATAGGTACGTTTTAGCTGTTTTTAATGTTATGTCTTGCATTATTCTTTTATAGGAGTTGAGAAAAACCAAAGAATGGAAGAGTTATGTGAAAAAGGTTGAACAGGAACGACAAAACCTGTTTTTTACATGTTATTTTCGTTCTTTTCTTTTGCCTTCTCATGGAGCTCCGAAATAACCTCTAATGTCGATGCAACTTGCATTCTTATATCATTTACAATAACTCTCTCACGATTATTTCTCTCCATTAATTCTCTCGTGTCGTAGTCTTTACAGTTATATAAAGCTCTTTTAATTTCTGATGCACTTTTTACGATATATCCATTCTTATTTTCACGAACAATACTGGAAACCCCACACCTGTTACTCACAATAACAGGAAGCCCGAAGAGCATTGCTTCTAAGACAACCAGTCCAAAAGGTTCATACCATGAATTAAGGATGAAAATGTCAGATGCCTTATAGTATGGGTAAATATCAGTCTGAACACCTTCAAAACGAATATCGTCCTGAACCTTTAATATTGTGGCTAAATTCATGAGTTTCTTTTGGTTCCCTTTTCCACATATTACGAAGAAAGGGCGATCTTTTTCTTTCATCAAGGACAAAGCCAGAAGAATTATTTGAATGTTTTTTCTCTCAAATCCGCTGCCGACGTGAAGTAAAACCAGCCTGTTAATGGGGTAGTTGAGTTTTTGTCTGCATGGCCACCTCGTAAGGCTCTCCCGTATTTTTATGAGCCTTCTGCAATCAACTCCGTGGGGTATTGTAACAATCTTATCTTCATTAACCTGATAATGTTTAATGAGTTCATTTTTTATATTGTCAGAAAAAGCAATAATTTTTTGCAGTTTGTTACAGGTAACGGCCTTTTTTTCAAGGGCTAGAATAAGTTTATGTTTTGGGTTTAATTTAATACGTCGCTGTTTTCCTGGTTGGGAATTTTTAATATAGGTATTTAAGTATTCTTGGTGACAACCGTCTCCCGTAAAATATACGTCGTGATATATTGATTTTTCATTTGAAAGAATTAAGTCATAGTTCAGTGACTTTGCAATTCTTTGTGCATTATAAGCAAAGGAAAATATTTTAAGAATGGAGGTGAAGTTTATTATTGGGACATGAATAATTTCTATCCCCTCCTTTAAATAGCTGTTAACTTTCTTATCTGCTGTTAAAATAGCTACTTCATGTTCTTTAAGCAACTCATCAATGAATTGTATAGCAAAGGTTAAGCCACCTCCAATAATTGAGAAATTACGTTGTATCCAAAGGATTTTCATGATTGATTTCCAGATTTACCAAATCTGTATATTATATAGCCTGAAATTTTATTGAATTGTAATTATTAAAATGAAAATATTATTTATTACCAAAAAGTTTTATACAAATGCCGATTCAAGCAGCTACACCCCCAATATTGCCCGGCAATTATTCAAAAGAAAACATGAAGTAAATATTATGGCAGCAGAGTGGGAAAAGGGAGAAAAAAATGAGTCAGTACAATTTCTTGATACACCGTCATTTCCTATGGGGTTATTTATTCGACAGTTGACCTTTACCCTGAGTGCCAAGGTTGGTTTGGTTCAGGATAAGTTTGACATTATTCAGACGAATGAACTTGTTCATGGACAGGATATCTATAGAGCAGGTAACGGTTGTTTTAGAGAATGGATTGACTTGTATAGTGGTTATATTTCATCCTTGGAGAAATTTTTTCTGGGAAAAACGCCCTATGCTATTTTTATGAAAATGATGGAGAAAATGACCTTTAATAAAGACAGCTATAAGAAAATTGTGGCAATCTCAAAGCTTGGGAAAGAAGAAATCATCAAGCATTATAAGGTTCCGGCAAAGGATATTAAGGTTATTTACAACGGTGTTGACCTCAAAAGATTCAAGCCCGCATCTGATCAGCTTAAGGAAGAGGTGAGAAGGGAATTCTCTTTGGATAAAAATGACTTCGTTCTTTTATTTGTCGGATCTGACTGGGAAAGACAAGGTTTGAAATTCCTTTTAGATGTTTTTGCAAGGTTGGAAAAAAATAACCTTAAGCTTTTAGTGGTTGGAACAGGAAAACAGAAAAAATATAAAAAGCTTATTCCTCAGGATAAGATTGATAAGGTTATCTTTACCGGAATGATTAAAGAACCGGAAAAAGTCTATAAATGTGCTGATGTTTTTGTTTTACCAGCTCTTTACGAACCTTTTGGTAATGCTCATCTCGAAGCTATGTCTTCTGGTTTACCTGTTATCACAACCTCCAGAAGTGGTGCTGCAGAAATAATAAAACATACAGTGAACGGTTTTGTCGTTGAAAAGCCGGAGGATATAGACTCTCT
>JADGAW010000301.1 GCA_015231815.1 Nitrospinota bacterium | reverse complement strand
TAGGTTATTTAATGTCTCATCATCTTCAATAATGAGAATCCTTTTATAGTTTTTCATAAGTGGAGAGGTTAAGTATTCTGTGAGTCCCACTTATGACTACATCCTTGCGGATTACGTCCAAGCGGCAGAAGGGACTTAAACCTCTCCACCGATATCTTGGACGCATCCATTTTTCGATAAAATGAAATGATTTTACATAAGCAAATTTCCGCAATTTAGAATATAGTATAAGTGGGACTCGTTTAGTATTTTAGCAAAAGTGTTTTAACATAGCAAAATTTGATTCTGAGATTGAAAAATAAGTAAAATTATGATAGAATGTAATGAAATAATAAAATTATATGCGTACTCTTGGAGTTGATGAAAATGCCGCAAATCAAGTAGAAAAAGCAAATTCAGCTCGGATATTTGAGCGACTTTCGAGTATTGTAAAAACTATCAGCAGAAAAGAAGACATAGAAATTATTAATACTTTGCCCATACAAGATAAAATGAGACTTCTTGCAGAAGGACAAGACCCTGAAACTGCATGGTTTAGATCTACTCAGCACGACCCACAAACCAAAAAAGTAGTAAGAGAATTTGTGTATTTACCGCCTAAAATGCTGAGAATACCAGAGAATATAGCAATGGGAAAAGCTGCACATGAGGCAGGTCATGTGGCTATCACTCGATATGGAGAATTCGTGCCAGATGAAGTTGCTAGTGAACTTGGTTTTTCTTCAATGTTAGCTGCTATTGAAGAACGACCAACTGACAATGTAGTACGTTTAACATATCCTGGTGCTGGGCAATGGGTAGATGAAGCAAGACTTGATAGTATACGTGAAGGAGATGAAATGAAGGAGAAATTTAAAGGAAAAACAGGAAATGTGCCAAAATTTCTACAATTCAATAATTTAACAGTATACGGAAGGTTTGCTGATAAACTCAGTGATATTGATTCTGATGTAAGAGAGCTGTATGCAAAGTTGCAAAAAGAAATCGAAACTATAGAAAAAACTGTGCCAAATACAGACGCAAGTGAAGAACACCGCTTACATCTTGCTCAAGAACGATATAAAAAAGCATATCTAAGAGTTTGGTCAGAAGTAAAACATCTTGTTGAACAAGATAAAGATAATGAAGAGCTTAGGCAAATGTTAAACAATGCCTTGCAACAAAATATGTCTCAAGAAGAATTACAGCAAGCTGCTCAAGATGGCTCATTAGAAGGGAAAATTCAAGAAATGTTGCAAAATTTGCTTAATCAAAGTGAAAATTCTTCCTCTCAAAGTGCTGATGGTATGCCGAGTGAACAAGAAGGTGTTATGTCTCAAATTAGGAAGAAACTTGGATTACAAGGCAAACAACCTAAAACATCTGGTCCAAGTGAGTCAGATGTAAATCAGCTCGCTAAACAAATGGCAGAAAATATATCTAATGATGAAAGTGAATCAGAAAAAAGTCAGCAAGAATCAATGCCAATACCATTTAATCAAATGCCTGAGGAATTAAAAAAAGCACTACAAGAAGCGTTTGAAGCATTGCCAGAGGAAGAAAAGGCAAAAATAAAGCAAGAAGCAGAAAAGGTGTTAAAGGAACTAGAAGACGAAATAACAAAGAGTTTACAATCGGAGCTTAATAGCGAAGCAAATCTACCAACCCATAAAGAACTAGATGACAAGCAAGCAGAAAAAAAACTGAAAGAAGAACAATTACAAAGAAGACAAGAGGTAAAAAAAGCGATGGAAGAAGCAGAGAGAGTTTCTTCTGCTCTAAGAGATTCACAAGATGTATATGATAAAATCTATGAAGCAATATTTAAGTATGAAGAAGAACTCTACAGAAGACTTGAAGAAATATTTAATCCAAATCTAAAAAAAGATGTACGTCTAAAATCAAGTGGATCACGTATTAATTTACCTGCTGTATACCGAAGAGCTTCTCAAATAGGAGGAGGAGCACCTGTAGTTGATAATAAAGTTTTTGAAACGGTACATTTTCCTGATAAAAAAGATTATGCTATAACACTGCTTGTAGACCTTTCTGGATCAATGCGAGACGAAAAAATTCGAGAAACATTCAAAGGAGTTGTCCTTTTAACAGAAGTGCTTAATAGGCTTGGTGTAAAAATTGAAGTATTAGGATTTCAGGATGATGTCATTGAGTTTAAAGTGTTTGATGAAGATTTAGATAATAAGATTAGGAAGCGTATGAGTGGAATGATAGATGAAGTAGAAGGGAATAATCCAAATGGACATAACCAATATAGCTATAATGATGATGGACCATGTTTAAAAGAAGCAGCAGAAAGAATAGACGAGAGAAAAGAAAGAGAAAAGTTTGTATTTGTTTTGTCTGATGGTTTGCCAGAAGGAAGAAAAAGCGATGAATCTGATTTGGAAAATGCTATTTCAAATATCAAAGAACAAGGCAGTATTAAGCTTCTTGGACTTGGATTAGGAGGAGGAACGGAACATGTAAAGAGGTTTTATGGGCAAACAGCATTGCCAAATATTCAAGTACAAGAACTTCCTTTAGTATTGAGTGAATTACTTATGGATATAGTTCAAAATCCCCAAAAATACTAACCAGCTCTTGTTTTCTTACAAAAAATTTGATAAAATACAATGAAATAAAAAAACTGTATGGAAAAAAAAGAACGCATTATAGGTTACACAGAAACTCTTATGAAAATGAGAGACAATGCCCCTGTAGGTGCAATAGTTGTAGATTCTATGGATCGTACAGATGTAATAGATATTTTAAAAGAAAATGGAACTATTATAACATATTCCAAAAGTCATCCTGATGTTATACTTTCCGAGATTGCGAAGAATTTAGAAAAACAGCATTCATTAGTAGTTTTAAATGTTTTGAGCACATTAGATAAAAAAATTGTAGAGCAGCTCAATAATATCAATCATGGAAGCTTTCAGGCATTACTTGCAGGG
>JADGAW010000300.1 GCA_015231815.1 Nitrospinota bacterium | reverse complement strand
GTATACAATTTAAAAGATTGTATTATTTCCCATAAACAAGAAAAGATTTAATTAAGCTTGACAAAAATATAAAAGAATATATACTTAATCCATGCTGTATGATCAGCGTGAAATATTTAACAGATTGTTGACAATGGAAAAAGTTTTTTCCGGATAAGGAAGAAGGGGAAAACATGGAAAAGAAAGTTAATAACATCAAAGGCGTGAAAGTCTCTCAATCCTGGAGCAAGAATATGAGTGGAAAAGTCAAGAATTGGTTTCAGAACCGAGTCATCAAAGGAATCCTGATTGGCAGCATCGAAATGTTGCCCATTGTGGCGATCATCGGTCTGATTTCCTGGATCTATGGCAAAGTTCGCTTCAGTGTGGACTTTCTGGTCGCTTTGCTTCACAATGAGCGCCTCAATGCTCTGCCTGACCTCGTTCAGATCGCTCTGGTGATCGGTGCGTGGTGTGGAGTTGCACTCTTCGTCTACTATTTCGGCGTCAAGTTGTTCGGCAGCCACTACAACAATACTCGTGACTGGGTCATCGAGCGTACTGGCTTCTTCAAGTCCGTCTACAAGACGGTGAAGGAGTTCGCTGAGAAAATCTTCAAGGGTATGTTGAATGCCAAGGAAGACTCCTCCCTCAGTGAGGGTATGGTGGTCATGGTCAAGGGCATCAGCGAGGTCGGCTTCGACTATGGCGTCCTGATGACCGACAAAGAGCTGGCTTTTCATGGCACCCATGGTGTGATGATCATCTCGGCTCCGACTCCCATGAGCGGTTTCGTTCGAGCTATCCAGGATCACGAGATCTTGGTGATGAGCGATGTGGAGTACGCTGCCATCGTGAAGCTGAACATGTCCTTGGGTGCTACTGTGCCTGAGAGTATGCAGGTGGACTTTGGTCACATCACCGAATCGGTGGCTGATATCAAGAAGCGTCTGAAGAATCAGGCTCCTGAGACTCTGGAAGACTTCCTGATTCGGGAGCCCAAGGAGAATGCTGCCAAGCTTCGTGAGTTGGCTGAATCTGAGGATGATGCCGGTAAGAAGGCCAAGCTGAGCATGCGTGCTGATAACCTGGAGAGAACCCACCGGGAACTGGTTGCTCAGAAACAGGCTCGAATCGAACTGGAAGAGGAAGCCCTGGTGGAGAGGATGAAGCAGGAAGAACGTGCCCGCAACAAGGCTCGTGAACTTCTGGCCATCGAAGACCCTTCCAAAGCTGAGACTGCCTGAGTCTTTTCTCAGGCTGAGCTTCAAACAAACTGGCAGAGGTTACTGAGTTCAGTAATTGCTGCTGTGTCAACAACTTCAACTGTAAAGCGGGGGATTTCCCCCCGCTTTTTCTTTATTTAAGAGCTTTTTTCATACTCAGGTTAAATGTTATCTTTGCATGATTACAAAATTATTTCCATGTTTTTCTTAAAAAACTCATAAAAATTGTTGATATTTGTAAAAAAATTGTTAATATATGAAATATAGTATATTTTTTTATCTCCCCATACATAGTTCAAATGTCTCAGAAACATGATGCTAAATTAGGGAATTCAGCTTCCAGAACAACAAACTTGCAGAAGCTTGCTAAAACAACTACTAAGACACATACTCAAAGCTCAACCAAAAATTATTATAAGACAAGAGAGTTATTGAGAATTATAGATGGAAAGATTGATCTACTTTATACTCAAAAGGAACGAAATTATCACAAGACATTTGTATCTCTTAAGACAATAGTAGAAGATACATGAGATGTTTACTCTGTAGACAATTATTGAAAAACACTTTTGTATCGGTTAGCAGAGTGTGGTGATGTAAATATTATAAAAGAACTGGTAAGACTTTGAGCAAGACTCTCAGTTTGATGACAGAATATTTTGGTAGGAGCAGCTAAAAACTCAGAAAATGAAATGATGGAGTATTTATCTTGAAAGGTGTATGATATCAATGAGCAAGATAATGAATGAAAAACACCATTGATGTGGACTATAAAAAGATGAAATATTAATGGAACAAGAATACTTTTAGAAAATTGAGCAGATATTCGAATACAAGATAATCACAATAGGAGAGCCAGAGATTATGTTTGAAATAACAGAGAGATTATAAATCTATTGAAAATGTATTCAAAAAATCTATAATTTAAAAAAGATGATAAAGAATAATTTGACATATTAAAAAAAGTTTGTATAATCAAAAGATGTGAAGGAAAATTATTTTAATAATAATTCAACAAAAAATGGAAAAATTTGAGGCAATCTACCAACTTTTACTTTGTTTTATGATCTCAGACTGAGAGGTAGATGAGTCTGAATTGGATGTGATATCTGATTTTATCAACTCCAACTATAATTGAGATTACACTTCAAACATTTCAATCAAAACCAACATAGAAAAAATCAACAGCATGTGACTCACTAGAATATTTCTAACAAATGCCAAGTATTTATTTGACGTATGTGAAAAAGAAGAGCTCGTAATTATTATCGAATTTATCTATGTGATGATAATAAGCGATTGAGAAATTAAAGAAGAAGAGAGTAGACTTCTGAAAGTGCTTCTTTCAACTTGGAAAATTGCTGCGAAAAAAAGAATTTACATTGAATCAACAGACTAAGATTTAGTAGGAAAATAAAATAGCTGATTAATAATTAAATGACTAATAATGTTTAAGCTTATGATTAATTTTCAACATCTCAAAAAAATTAGTTCTTAAGAAAATGGAACTTTGAGTGTATTATTGTAAAAAGTAGTAAATATGAAGCTCTATTTTATCTGTTGTAACAAAAAACAACAAAGATTAGCTTATTGAAGCTGATTTGAATATGTTTTTCAGGGCTAGGACAAGGATATGGACGAGTTTTAAGGGGATATCTTCGAGTGAAGAGAGAGCTTTGTTTAAAATAGAAAAAGCTAGTGAAAAAGCTTAATTTCACTTAACCACCTCTTTCACCGA
>JADGAW010000002.1 GCA_015231815.1 Nitrospinota bacterium | reverse complement strand
ACTGAATTGAAACGTTGTACCATTGAATTCTTTTTATAACGGTATTGCATAAAAAGCATTAAGGGCAATAGTGAAAAAACAGGTGAAAAAATACTTCAGAATTCATGTATGAAAATCTTTTCTCTTTGCAACAATAATTATTGTTAGGAGAATAATACCATAGCTCAGGTAAAGAAGCCAAAGTCCGTTTTTGCCATAGAAGGTTCGTTCTCCTGTAGAAAGAAAAACATCTCCAACCAAAACGGTTTCCTCCATGAGTTTCGTTTCTTTAATAACCTTCCCTGTATTTGAAATAATATTGCTTATACCGGTATTTGCCGCAGTAACAGATGCAACCCTGTTTTCAATACTCCTCATTTGAACAATCTCCACATGCTGCCTTGGAGCCGCTGTCTTACCAAACCAGGCATCATTGGTTATGTGAACAATAAGATTAGCCCCTTGGTTAATACTGTTTCTTACTTCTTCAGGAAAAATAATTTCAAAACAAATAAACGGTGAGAGGGAAAAAGCTCCATTACTGAAGAGCTGGGCTCCTTCTCCAGACCTGAAATTTCCAACTTCTTCAACTAATTTATCAATAAACGGCAACCATTTTTTTAAGGGGACATATTCTCCGAAAGGCACAAGATGAATTTTATCGTACCTCTCCGGTAATTTTTTTTGATCAAGATTATCAGGGCGAAAAAACAGTGCCGTATTAGTAATACTATAGCTATTGCCCTGACCTTCCAAAATATAATCAGGTGTTCCGGCAATAATATAGACATTGTTACTCAACGACTGATTCGTAAAAATGGTAAGAAAAAAATCCTCTCTCAAAAGATAAAGAGGAAAAGAAGTCTCCGGCCAAATAATAAGTTTTGCCCCTGAACGTATTGCTTCCTTCTGCAACTTAAAATATTTCAGGATAGTTTCATCACGAAAATTTTCGTTCCATTTTATTTCCTGTGAAATATTACCCTGTAACAATCCAACCTTTAAGCTTTCATTGTTTATTTGAGCTTCATATTTTTTTATCAACTGGCTTCCCATAAAATAATTTCCTCCAATGAGAATGAAAAGCAAACACAAAATGGCGAATTTTTCCTTTTTTCCAAGGGTAAATTGTTTAAAACCACTATATTTAATTTCCGATCCAATAAGAAAAAATATAAGAACATTTATCAGAACAATAAAAAATGAAACACCATATACAGAAGTAAATTCTGCCATCTGTACCATCTCTTGCCAGCTCACTAATGAATACCCCAACACCCCCCAGGGGAAACCGCTCATAAAATTACCCCGAACCTGTTCAAGAATAATCCATGCGGAGGGAAGGGAAAGGTAAAGTAACAAACGGTTATAAAAAATATTTACGTCAAGTTTTTTAAATAACCAGGCGATAAAGAGAGCAAATATTGCAGGATAGAGTGATAGATACACAACCAAAAGCAGATAGGCACCAAGGGAAATAAGTAAAGGAAGCTTTCCAAAGATGTGTACAGTTTCAATTATCCAGTAAATAAGAACAGAAAAGAAGGAAAAGCCCCAGGCAAAACCATAGAAAAAATGCTGCTTTAACCTACCATTGGTATTTGTTACAATGAACAAAAAAATCAATGCAATAAAGGAAAAAGAAGCTATATTGGTAAATGGAAAAGCAAGTGCCTGTAAAATACCTCCGGCAAGAGCAATTACATAAAGGATTATAGGTCTCAATACAATACTCCGGTACAATTAATTATGAACTGAATATTATCATATCTTTTTTCTGACTTTAAGGCTCATATTTCCCAATAGTTATTCAAAACAATGAAAAAAAAAACCTACTACGAGATACTGAGAATCAGAAATGATGCATCTCAATCAGATATAAAAAAGGCGTATAGAGTACTTGCCATTAAATATCATCCGGATAAAAACAGAGGAAACCCTCAGGCAGAAGCAAAATTCAAGGAAATCAGTGAGGCATATTTTGTTTTAAAAGACCCGGAAAAAAAAGCTAAATATGACCGCTACGGCAACTCAAAACATTTAGAAGAAGATTTAAAAAATATTTTTCACGACAAGGTAAATGTTAAGAAAATATTTGAACAACTCTTTAAGGATATCTTTGGAGGAGCATCCATCGGAAATAAGGACAAACGGGGGAGTGATATTCGTATAACCCATCCAATAGACTTCGTAACTGCAGCAAAGGGAGGAGATGCTAAATTAAAATTCAAACGAAAGGAACGATGTCACACCTGTTTTGGCAGTGGCTGCAAAGAGGGAACGGATACAGAAATATGTATAAAATGCTATGGAAACGGAAAAATCGTTAACAGAATTGGCAACAAACAAATTCAGGGTTTATGCCCGGTATGTGATGGTAGCGGATATACAATCAAATACCCCTGTAAAGAATGTGGCGGAGAGGGCGTTATACAAAAAGAAGTTTTTCTTGATATAACCATTCCTGCCGGAGTAACAGATCAAACCACCCTTAAGTACTCCAAGGAAGGAAGTATTGGACTTGGTAACTCTGATGCAGGAGACCTGCTTATCGTATTGAAAGTTAAGCCACACCCTGTTTTTGAAAGAAAAAATGACGATATTTTATTAACCGTCCCCATAAATTTTGAAACTGCTGCACTTGGAGGTGAAATTGAAATTCCAACATTGGAAAATGATGTTATTGTGAAGGTTCCCGCCGGAACCCAAACTCATAAAACTCTTCGACTCAAAGGAAAGGGAATTCAAAACGTAAATAGTCCGGGAAAAGGTGATCAGCGGGTTCAGTTGATTGTAGAAACACCAACAGACTTAACGGGTGAAGAGAGAGAACTTCTAAAAAAGTTTGCCCACCTGCGTAACCAACGATTTACTCCAGCAAGCAAAAATATGCTCTCTAAAATTCAAGGTTTGTTTGAATAATGAATGTTATTGAGAAAGGGAAGGTTCAACAAAAATTGCTGAACCCTATTATGATTTATTTTGCAGCGAGTTTTGGCTCAAGGTAGGTGATACAGCTATCAAGAGTTGCGAGTTCCATGTAGTCTGCCTCTGGAACTTCCACCCCATATCTTTTTCTTAGTTCCATAACAATATCAAGAAAGTCCATAGAATCCAGATCAAATTGATCTCTGAGGTTTTTTTGCGGGTCAACATTGTTTACATCCTCATCTGGATTAATGTCTTCAATTATTTCTAAAATTGCAGATTTAATATCTTCCTTAGTCATTAAATAACTCCGATAAATAGTTTTGGGGAAGGTGGTAAAAATAGTGTAAGTCGCTAATTTTCATACTTCTTAACGATCACAACAGAGTTTATACCCACCATGCCGAACGAATTATTGAGGAGGTATTTTACCATATCTGTCTTTTGAGGAGAATTAACAATAATGTTTATTCCCGAACATTGTGGGTCGGGATTCTCAAGGTTAATTGTTGGATGAATTATATTATCCTCAAAAGATGGAATATTTCCCGCAAGTTCCAATGCTCCAGCAGCTCCCATTGTATGACCTATAAAACTTTTCGTATTATTTACATGCAGTTTTTTCGATTCGCCGAAGACCTTTTTAATTGCTCCAACCTCCTGAATATCTCCCTGCGGAGTAGAGGTTGCATGAGAGCTTAAGATATCAATATCCTGTGCGGTAATTCCTGCTTTTTTGATTGCAAGCTCCATACATTCCGCTTGCCTTTGTTCGTTCGGAAGAACAAAATCCGTTGCATCAGAATTAATACTGTAACCAGCAACTTCACAATAGATTTTAGCTCCCCTTGCCAAAGCATCTTCAAGCCTTTCCAGTGTAAAAACACACCCTCCTTCTGAAACAACAATTCCGTTACGTTCAAGGTCGAAGGGCCTGCTTGCTTTTTCAGGATTAAGGTGTTCCGCTAAAGCATTTTGTGCCTTAAAGCTGGCAAATATTCCAAAGGTATGTATAGATTCTGAAACCCCTCCTGCAAGTGCCATATCCACTTCATCAAGCATAAGCATTTGACACCCCTGTATAAGCCCAATATTTCCCGCAGCACAGGCAGCTCCCATTGTGTAATGAGGACCGGTAATTCCCATATTCAGCGTTACTTCTCCAGCCGGGTTGTTGGCAACAGTTCTGGGATTATGATGATGAGACCAATATTTCACGTTATAGTCAAATTGGCTAATATTGTATATCTCATTCTCTGTTTCCACATTACCATGCTCAGTGATTCCAAGATATACTCCTGTTCTTGATTTGTTCCATGTGCCATCAGAAAGTCCAGCATCAGCAATCGCTTCATTGGAGCAATATATTCCAACAGAACCAGCTCTTGTACCTCTTCTTACTTCCTTTTTTTTCTGATACTTCAGTTCATCGAAATCACACACTCCTGCTAAAACTCTTCCCATAAACCTCGTTTCAAATTCCTCAACTCCTGATTTACCACTTAACAAACTTTCCCTATACTCTCTAAGAGAGTTACCGTTTGGTGCTGTGAGCCCAATGCCAGTAATTACAATTCGTGAATTTTTCATTGTTTTAATTGTCTTTTTAACTTTGTTTTTGCTTCTGCAAGAAAATTAACTACATTTGTTATAAGATTTTCCTCAAGGAACATAACACTGGGATAGTCCTTATAGGTATCCATTCCTACAAGCCTTTTATACATCGGAGCATCTCCTGTAATGGAATCATCAATGTACCAGAGGGTTGTGCCTGTTTTTGTATCAAGGATTTTCATAGACATGGAAACAAAAGGTTTTGTTTCATCAGCCCGAACAACAAAAACACGTTCATTGACACTTCCGTAAATTACATAATCAAAGCCAAGTTCTTTTCCTTTTCTCAATGCAAGTTCATCATTTCCAATCTGAAGGTCAACAAAAGTAATTGTTTTAAAAAGGCTTCTGGTTAACATTTTTTTATGAAGCCGTTGTGAAAATCCATATGCAACGTCCATAGAGTTTGTTGGAGAATGAAAAATAAACAAACCTGTTTTAACATTCCAATCATAAATATCAGGAAAAACGTAATTCTGAACGCCAGACATCCTAAGTTTTTGATTTGTTACTCCACAGGAAACAAGGAAGAGTAAAACTGTAGAGGTAAGAAGAAATAAATATCTACCTTTCATAAACATTTGTAGAAATAGGTTTGTTTTTTCTTTGATTTTGCTCATTTTCCATAAGCATGACATCCTGGTTTAAAAGGTACTTGATTTCTTTAGTTTTGGTAATTTCATAACTGCTTACCGATTGAATCTCAGCGGTTTCCAAATCAATCATACGGGCATTTATTAAAACCGAAGAAGCAGCATTGCTATATGTACCAATAACGGCATAATTTGCTCCATAAGATGAGCGTAATTTACTTATTTCCCGGGAAATGGCAAAGCTGCCTTTTTGCTTCATAATATGCAACTCTTTTGTTGCCCTGAATTCAATAATATTAAAGCCATATTTGTGCATTTTAGAAATAAGTTCCTCAGAAAGAAGCCTTCCCAATTTATTGGTAACGTCTAAGTTGTTGCTGTCAACAAAGGTTGAAATTATGACTGTTTTTGATTTATTTTGTTTTATACTTTTTTCTCGCTTCTTTTCTAATTTTTTAATTTTTTTCTCTAGTTCCTTAATTTCATTTTGGTATTTAGCAACTTCATAGCTGGCAACATCCATTTCAAGAATTTTTCTGATTTTTTCTTTATTTTCTTCGATTTCTGAAATTTTCTCCTCTTCAGTTTCAACATTACCAACAAGATCCTTTGCCATTTTTGCTACATGTAATTGCGGAGCTGTATTTCTCTTTAACTCAAAAAAATCATTGCCCTTATCAACATAAATAGGAGAATTAAGTAACTCCAAGGAGGGATCCCCGCATCCTGAAAAGAGTAAAGGCAGGATTAAAACAATGAAAAAATTATTTTTTAATCTTATATTCATAATTCTTTTCCTGAATAACTCTCTTTTCTGGTTTTTTTACATCTGTTGACCAATTTTCTAATTTCTTTTTCATTACCGGAAAAAAATCATCCAGAAATTCATTATCCACCCTGCTCGCTACGAGTGATGCAGAAGAAAGTACCCAAAGATCTTTTGCCCGTACAATTCGGGCATTAACCTGCACACTGGTGTTGGTAACGGTATATGTTCCAATTAAAAAAGAAGAAAAGTGATATTTGTTCCGTAACTCTTTAGCATTTCTGGTCAGAATAATTTCCCCCATACCTTTAAGGATGAAGAGACTTTTGCCTGTTTTAACTTCAACCACATTAAAGTCGAGAACAGGAAGATTGTCGTATGCCTCAGAGCCGCAATATCGGCCAAACTTTGTCACAGTGTTCAGGTTTTCCGTATCTTGAAAGTCAGTGACAACAATGGTTCTGTCACTAATCTTAGTTGATCGTAAATTTTCACGAAGCACTTTAAACATTTCCGTCATACCACGTCTAAAGTCCGTTATATTGTTTACCTTTTCATTCAGGTAAACAGTTTGATCCAAAACGGTAATACCCTCAATACCCCAAAGAGGTTTTTCTCCAATTTCATTTTCCTTTGAAGACATGGAGCAACCATTGAGTAAAAAAGCAATCGGAAGAATTAAGACAATTAACAGGTTTTTTAACCTCATGTTTTTTATCAAATCAGGTAAATAAAGTGAAATTCAGGTCATTTTATCACTCATCCCGGAATACACAATTCCTATGACGGGTTGTAATAATTTTTTCCACCTTTAATGCTGTCAACCTTTCTCATGAGATTTTCAAACTGTTCTTCATTATTGATAAAATCAGCATTATCTGTATTTATAAGCAAAACAGGGGATTCATCATAATGAAAGAAAAAATAGTGTAATGAGGTTTTACTTGCTTCAAGATATTCTTCTGTCATATTCCTTTCAAAATCCCGACCTCTTTTTCGTATTCTTTTCAATAAAACGGGAGTACTGGCATCAAGGTAAATAATTAAATCCGGTTTAACCAATTTTTTAGTGAGCATTCCATACAACTCTTCATAAAGAGACAATTCTTCATCTGAAAGATTCATGTATGCAAACAACCTGTCCCGGTAAAACATGTAATCGGTAATATTTAAATTACAAAAGAGATCTTTCTGAAGTAATTCCTGTTGTTGCCTGTAGCGGTTAAGAAGAAAAAAGATTTGGGTGGGAAACGCTACTTTATCAATTTCCTTGTAAAAATTTCCTAAAAATGGATTTTTATCTACCTCTTCAAGAAGAACTTTACCACTAAGCCGCTTTCCAATCTTAAGAGCAAGAGAGGTTTTTCCAGCTCCAATTGGACCCTCAATGGCAAGATAATTTAAATCTTTCAGCATAAAGTTTACGTTGGTAATAAAAATCGCAGGTTTAGCATATTATAATACCCCCTTCAAAAAAGTTTTAATAACATAAATCCCTGCCAAATATGGACAATGACCTCTCCCTTCTAATTGATATTCAGGAATGTCTTAATCATGTAAATGAAGAAATTAAAAAAGTAAAAACATTAAAGGAAGAGATTAACGTTCTTGAAGAACACAAAGAAAAAGCTTTGGGAGAGCTGAACGTTGTTTTAGGCAATGAAAAGGAAATAGCAGATTCCATTAAAAAATATGAGCAGGATATAGAAGATTGTAAAGCAAAAATAGTTAAATGCAGGGTTAAGCAAAACGAAGTAAAAACCAACAAGGAATATAAAGCCCTAATCAGTGAAATAGAAGGACACGAAAAAACAATCGATAGTTTTGAGGAAAAAATACTGGAACTGATGGAAAAAACAGAATCGGTTAAAGAAGCATCACAAAAAGCTCAGGAAGAGTTTAAATCTGCTGAAAAAGAGTTAAACGACCAAAAAGGCGACCATAACCAACAGATAAAAGAGGCGGAAGAAAAAATAATGACCCTTTCTGGTCAGGTAGAAGAGTTTGAGAAATCAATGTCTCCGGGAATATTAAGAATTTATCTCAAACTTAAGGAGAGGACTCACAACAAACCGCTGGTTGAAGTAATTGACGGTATTTGCCAAGGCTGTTTTCACACAATTCCTCCTCAGGATTTTATTGAATTAAAGAAACTCAAGGAACTTATGACCTGTAATAATTGCTTGCGTTATATTTATTTTCTGACCGAGCAATAATCGCTCTCTTTAGGGAAGTTACGGCATATCTTATGATAAAATAGCGGGTTTCAAAAGCTCAAACAGAAAAAATACATTATTAACCATTTGGAGGCATCATGGCAGTACCTAAGAAAAAAGGATCAAGGGCAAGAAGAGATAAAAGACGTTCACATGACAGCATTACTTTAACCAACTTTTCCACTTGTCCTCACTGTAATGAACCAAAACTTCCTCATCATGTTTGCCTAAAATGCGGCATGTATAAGGGTGTTGAAGTTATTAAAGTAAACGTTTAACTACAATTGGACGGACTTGAAGATAATCTTAGATGGGATGGGGGGAGATAATTCCCCATCCGAAATAGTCAAAGGAGCAGTTCATGCTGCAAGGGACTTTAATTTTCCAATACGAATTGTTGGGAAACAGGATGTCTTGGAAGCAGAACTTAAGAAGTATCATGATTCTGAAACTCTTCCTATAGATATTTTGCATGCTGAAGAGGTTATTGAAATGAACGAATCTCCATCAAGTGCCATCAGAAAAAAAAGAAACTCATCCATTCGTATTGGAATAGAAGAAATTAAGGACAAGAATAATACGGCTTTTGTCAGTGCTGGAAATACTGGAGCTGTTTTAGCAGCTGCCACGTTATTCTTACGCACTCTTGAAGGAATTGATCGTCCTGCAATTGGTGCTGTCCTCCCCACCGCAAAAAAAAATCTCCTTCTCATAGATGCTGGAGCCAATATTGAAGTTCACGCTAACCAGCTTTTTCAATTTGGCGTTATGGCTGAAGTTTTTTCCCGTTATGTCATGGAAAAAGAAAACCCCACAGTTGGCTTATTAAGTATTGGTGAAGAAGAGGGAAAAGGTAATGAAGTGACGAAAGATGCCTATACTCTCATGAATAAAAGTTCCCTAAACTTTATTGGAAATATTGAAGGTAAGGAATTCTACAGCGGAAAAGCCGATGTTGTAGTCTGCGATGGATTTACCGGTAATATTGCTTTAAAAATAAGTGAAAGTCTTGCTGGTTTTATGATGAACGAATTAAAAATCATCTTTTCTTCCGGATGGCGGGGAAAATTAGGCTATGTTTTGGTTAAACCTTTTTTACAAATCTTTAAAAAGAAAGTTGATTACCACGAATATGGCGGGGCTCTACTGCTGGGAGTTAACGGAACTGTGGTAATTTCTCACGGAAGCTCCAATTATCGTTCTATAATGAATGCAATTAAATTGGCTGGAGATTTAATCAACAAAGAAGTGAACACCCACATTAAAGAAGAGATGGAGAAAAACAGCGAAGTAAAAATGTCCTCAAAAAGAGCTCCATCCCTTTGGCAAAATATTAAGGATTCGTTAAACCCCTAAAGTATGTTCGGAATTAAAATTATTGCTACCGGGAGTTATGCTCCTAAAAAGGTTCTCAGCAATGCCGATCTGGAAAAAATGGTCGATACTTCCGATGAATGGATTACAACAAGAACAGGAATAAAAAACAGACATATTGCTGCAAAAAATGAAACTGCTTCAGCAATGGGGATAAAAGCCGGCAAAAATATTTTGGAAAAATCAGGAATTAAGCCGGAAGAAATAGAATTGCTTGTTGTTGCCACAGCAACCCCCGACATGAATTTTCCCTCTACAGCATGTTTAATTCAAACAGGACTTGGTCTCAAAAACGCTGTTGCCTTTGATATATCTGCCGCTTGTTCAGGCTTTATATATTCCCTTTCAATTGTCGAACAATATTTAAAAATAGGAACATATTCAACTGCCATGATAATTTGTACTGAAAAGTTTTCAGAAATTATTAACTGGGAAGACAGAAACACCTGTATCCTTTTTGGAGATGGTGCTGCGGGAGTAATTGTAAAAAGGGAAGAGGAACAGAATACTTCAGTTTTTAAGAACATTATTAAATCTGATGGAAAATATGCCGATCTCCTTGCTGTTCCTGACAGAAAATATATTGACATGAAAGGAAATACAGTTTTTAAAATAGCCATTCGTTCAATGGGTGATATCACCACGGAAATTTTAAAAAGTTGTGGATTAAAAACCGAAGACATTGCTCTTTTTATCCCTCATCAGGCAAATCTACGAATTATTAATGCACTGGGTGATTTACTAAAAATCCCCAAAGAAAAGGTCTATATCAATGTTGGTGAGTATGGAAATACTTCCGCTGCATCGATACCAATTGCTCTAAATGAAGCAGATGAAAAAGGGTTGATAAAGAAAGGGGACAAAATAATGTTTGTTGCCTTTGGGGGCGGTTTTACCTGGGGTGCTTCTATTATTGAATGGTAAAAACGTACCTGTTATTCAAAAAGTCCAAAACTTACGGTACTCTAAAGCGATGACTTTTAAGGGAAATAATAATCCCAATGGAAATAAAGGTAAAAACAATTGAGGAACCTCCATAACTGACAAGAGGCAGAGGAATTCCCACTACGGGGAAAAGTCCGAGTTCCATCCCAATGTTAAAAGTAATATAACTTGCCAGCAAACCAGATAATCCCCCACAAAGAATTGTTGAGAACCTGTCCCGTAAGGTTGCGGTAATCATAAAACATTTAATGATAAGAGCCATTAACAATATCAGGACAATCGTTGCCCCAACAATTCCAAAACTTTCAGAAATTACGGCAAAAATAAAGTCAGTATGCCTTTCCGGAAGGAAGTTAAGTCTGCTTTGCGTTCCACCTACTCCTGTTCCCCAAATTCTCCCTGAACCAATGGCAATTTTTGCCTGAAGAGTATGATAACCGGTTCCTAGAGGATCGAGTGAAGGATCAAAGAGGGTAAAAATTCTTTTTTTCTGATAATCATGTAAAAAAAACCAGGAAAAGGGAAGCAGGATTACAACAACTTTAACAATATTCCATAAGGTTGACCGTTTTATAGCCGTCAAAGTAACAACGACAATATAGCCTGCTGCAAGCATGAGAGCAGTACCTAAATCCGGTTCTTTGGCAATAAGCAAAAAAACCAATAACATTAAAATTGTGGGGAAAATGAGGTCAACAAGCGTATGCTCCTTTTTATCATCATCAAAAAATTTAGCGAGGGAAAGAATAACGGCAATCTTTGCAAACTCAGAAACCTGAAAGGAAAAAAAACCTAAATCAATCCACCTTTGTGCTCCGTAAATAACTTTTCCAAAAAAATGAACATAGAGCAACAAACAGATACTGATGAAATAAAAAAAGTAGGCAAATCGTGCAAGTTCCCTAAAGTCGATAAACATAACAGATATCATTGCAACAATCCCGACTCCAACCCAAATTAACTGTTTGAAATAGAGTTCCTTCATGAACCCTTCTGTATGAAAGGTTGCTGCTTTTATTGCAAAAATCCCAATAATTGCCAGTATTACAGTGAGAAGAATGAGGGTGTAATCCACATTGGAAAAAATCCGTCGGTCAATTTGTAAATTAGACATGAATTACTTTTGATATACCGTAGGTTGAATATACTTAAAGAGATGACGGCTATCAAGTAAACTTTCTGAGTGTCCAATAAACAAATAACCTCCTGGTTTAAGATATTGATGAAACCTTCCTACGAGAGTTTTCTGGGTTGGTTTATCAAAATAAATCATTGCGTTCCGACAAAAAATAATATCGAAGGAATCCCGAATTCCCCAGTCAGCATCCATAAAGTTCAGACGTTTAAAGGTCGTGATTTTTCTCAGACTTTCTTTAACTCTAAACTTGTCAGCAAAGTTATTTTGACCTTTTTGAAAGTACGTTCTTAACAGGTTCTTACTTATGCCCACGACATTCTCACTTGGGTAAACACCAAGTTCAGCTTTTTGCAATACTTTTGTGGAGATGTCCGTAGCAAGAAAATTAAAGGTGTAGTTACTGTTATTTTTCAAGAATTCTGACAAAACAATGCCGAGGGTATAAACTTCTTCACCAGTGGAACAGGCAGCAGACCAAACTTTAATCGCATATTTAGTCGGATGTTTTGCAACGATATCGGGCAAAACGTTACTGGTCAGAAAGTTAAAATGGGATTCTTCCCGAAAAAAATGAGTCTTGTTGGTGGAAATAGCATCAAGCATGAGAATCATTTCTTCACCACTGAAATTACTTTTTTCAATGTATTTGAAATATTCGTCAAAGCTTTCAAGCCCCAATGTTCGAATTCTTTTTATAAGCCGGGACTTAACCAGTTGCTTCTTGGCATCTCCGAGAACAATTCCTGCCTGTGCGTAAATTAACTTGGAAAACTTATAAAAGGTTTTATCACTTAATTCAATGGAATCAAGCCCATGACTCACAATTTTCATCGCCATTTTTTTACAGTTTACTGGTTTCGGTTTTCTCTTAAGAGTAATTACAAAGAACTGCCTATGCTGAGCTTAATACCTTTTTCGGTAGAACATCTTTCAGGTAATGTGAAGCTTCTATAAATTTACCATTACGCCAAAGTTCTTCCAATCGGTAATATTCTCTCACTTCCTCTCTAAATACATGGAAAATAATCCAGCCATAATCTAATAAAACCCAGTTTCCATCATCCATACCTTCTATACTAAACGGCTTTGCACTTCTTTTAACCTTTGACTTTAAATTTTCAGCAATTGAGATTACATGTCGATCTGATGTGCCGGAGCATATAAAAACATAGTCCATGTGGGTAACAATATTTTCAACATTAATAATCGAAATATTAATTCCTTTCATATCTTCCACCGCTCTCACAGCCTTTTCAAGGAAAGATTCTTTTTCCATATTATTTTTTCTTTCTGGTCGTTTTTTTCTTCTTAGGAGACGGGAGAACGTGATTAACTATTTCATCATAGTTCTTTACCGAAATAAAGTTGAGCTTTTTCCGAATATAGGGAGGTATTTCCGGTAAATCCTTTTCATTGTCCTTGGGAATAATAATGTTCGTAATTCCGGCACTTAAAGCAGCAAGTGATTTTTCTTTCAGTCCGCCAATGGGTAATACCCTGCCCCTTAAGGTAATTTCCCCCGTCATAGCAAAGTTGCTCTGAACAGGAACCTTGGTAAAGGCGGAAATTAATGCTGTTGTAATGGTAATGCCTGCTGAAGGACCATCCTTTGGGATTCCCCCTGCCGGAACATGAATATGATAATCATGTTTAGAAAAAATATCGGGACTTATTCCAAATAAATCTGCTTTTGAACGAATATAGCTTAAGGCAGCTTTTGCAGACTCTTTCATTACATCGCCTAATTGTCCGGTAATGGAAAGTACTCCTTTTCCTTTCATCACCACAACTTCAATATGAAGGATTTCCCCTCCCACAGAAGTCCAGGCAAGCCCTGTTGCCGTTCCAACCCGGTCGAAGTCAAGGTCTGTTTCAGGAATAAAAATCTGTGGACCAAGCAACGAATTTACCTTAGCTTTACTTATTTCATATTTTTTGGAAAACTTATTCTCAGCATAAAGTCTGGCAATCTTTCTGCAAATTTCAGAGAGTTTTCGCTCAAGGTTTCTTAATCCTGCTTCTCTCGTATAAAAGGTGATTATTTCAATAATAGCATTCTTGCTAAAGGAAACATTTAATTTTTCAATTCCATTCTCCTTTAAAACTCTTGGAATTAAATATCTTTTTGCTATTTCAAATTTTTCTTCAAGGGTATAGCCTGAGAGTCGAATGATTTCCATCCTGTCTTTTAATGCCGATGGAATGGGGTCAGCTATATTTGCCGTTGCAATAAACATCACCTTTGAAAGGTCATACTCCACACCAAGATAGTGGTCGGTAAAACTATTATTTTGTTCAGGATCCAATACTTCCAACAATGCAGAAGAAGGGTCACCTCGAAAGTCAGTTCCAATCTTATCTATTTCGTCTAACATAAAAATAGGGTTTGAAGAACCAGCAGTTTTTAGTCCCTGAATAACTCTTCCAGGCAATGCCCCAACGTAGGTTCTTCTATGTCCTCGAATTTCTGCTTCATCCCTTACTCCTCCAAGAGATATTCTGATGAATTTCTTTTCCATACTTCGTGCAATGGAGCGCCCAAGGGATGTTTTACCCACTCCGGGAGGACCAACAAAACAAAGAATAGGTCCCTTCATGTTTTTGTTGAGTTTTTTAACACTTAAATGCTCCAAAATTCTGTCTTTGATTTTTTCCAGACCAAAATGGTCGTTATTTAATGTTTTTGATGCTTTCTTAATATCCAGATTATCTTTGGTCAAAATGCTCCAGGGAAGTTCAACCATCCATTCAAGAAAGGTTCTCACCGTTGTTGCTTCAGCAGATTCAGGATGCATTTTTCCCATTCTTTTGAGCTGTTTATTTGCCTCTTCTTTGGCTTTTTTCGGCATTTTTGCTTTTTTAATCTTTTCCTGAAATTCTTCTATTTCATCTGCTTTGTCTTCATAATCACCCAGCTCTTTTTTTATTGCCTTAAGCTGTTCCCGTAAGTAATAGTCTCTTTGAGTTTTTCCTATCTCCTGTTGGGTTTCCGTTTGAATTTGTGATTGTACTTTCAACAAACTGAATTCGTTCTTTAATATTTCGATAACCCTTTTCAGCCTTTTTAACGGCGCAGTAAGTTCAAGAACTTCCTGTAAATCTTTAACCTTTAAATTGAGGTTTGCAATAACCAGATCAGCTAATTTTCCTGGAGAATCAAGGTTTTCAATAACAACCATAAAATCCGGGGGAAGACTCTTTCCATGCTGAATCATTTCGTAAATTGTTTCCTTACATATCCTCATCATTGCTTCTTGCTTCAAGCTTGAGGCATCGGGTTCACTTTCCTCGATGGTATTTAAATTTCCCTTTAAATAAACTTCATTATTTACCACCTTCAGTAGCTTTGCCCGTTTAACTCCCTGAACAAGAATTTTAATTCTTTCATCAGGCATTTTCAGCATTCGGATGACAATAACAACTGTTCCTGTTTTGTAGAGGTCGTTACCTTCCGGATCATCTACCTGAGGATTTTTTTGTGTTGCAAGCAAAATGAGCCTGTTAGAAGCCAAGGATTTCTCAACTGCACGTATCGAAGATTCTCTCCCGACATACAGGGGAATAATCATGTGGGGAAAAACAACAATATCCCGTACAGGTAGAAGGGGAAGAGTCTTGGGTATTTTAAGTGTTTCAAGGTCAAGATCATCATTAATCTCCTGATCCGGTGAAAATTTATTTGGTGGTTTTTCTTTTTTCATATGAACGCTTAGTTTTCTTTAGATGTCTTTTTTTCCAACCCCATTTCTTTCAACTTTGTCCTAAAGGTATTACGGTTAATACCCAGAATTTTTGAAGAAAGGACTTGATTATACTTGGTCTTTTGATATACAGCACTAAACAGAGCATGTTCAACCGTTTTAATAATATCTTTATATAAGGTTCCCTTATGCCCGTTATCTTCAGTATTAATAAAGCCCTCAATAGTATCAAAAATATATTCAATGAATTGATTTCTGGGCGATTCATCTTTATTAATTTTGTCCCGAATATCATCTAAGGTGATTTCATTATTCTTTGCAACGGAAAAAGCATATTTAATGGTGTTTTCCAACTCCCTGATATTTCCCGGCCATTTTTCTTCCTTCAATGCATCAATAGCACTTTTAGTGATGGTTTTAGGTGCAACATTCATCTCTTTGGAAAACTTATTCAGGAAATGATTGACCAGTAATTCAATATCTCCTTTTCGCTTTCGCAGGGATGGTAAATCTAAAGTAATTTCATTCAGTCGGTAATAAAGGTCTTCCCTAAAAAGGTTTTTCTCCATTAACTCTTCTAAAGGACGGTTGGTCGCAGCAATAATTCTTACATTAACCTTATTGGGCTTTTCAGCACCAATTCGGTAAAACTCTTTTTCCTGAAGAACACGTAAAATTGCCGCCTGCATTTCCATGGGCATATCACCGATTTCATCAAGAAATATTGTTCCTTTATTTGCCAGTTCAAAAGTTCCTTTTTTCTGGTTAATTGCGCTGGTAAAAGAGCCCTTTTCATGACCAAAAAGTTCGCTTCCCAATAAACTGGAAGGAATTGAAGCACAGTTTACGGCAATAAACGGGTAATTTTTTCGTGCAGAGTTATTATGAACTGCCCGGGCAGCAAGTTCTTTTCCTGTTCCACTTTCCCCTCGAATAAGAACTGATATATCTGAATTGGAAATGTAGGCTATTTTTTTAAATATATTCTCTATTGCCGGAGATGTACCAACAATTTCATCAGCTTCGTATCCATCATGCGGAATATTTTTATTTTCTTTTTCCTTTGCGTTACAACTTTCAGAAATTTTTTCAGCAATTTCGTTAATCTTGTCCAAGTCAACGGGTTTGCTCAAATAATCGTATGCCCCTGCTTTAATTGCGTCAATGGTTAATTTCATTCTCCCCTGTCCAGTCATGACAACAACACTGGTTTTAGGTGAAAATTTCTTAATACTTTCAATTAAGGAAAAACTGCTTTTGCCTTCAAGGTAAACATCAAGAAACACAAGAATGTACGATTCCTTTCTGACAGCATATTCAACCTGATCAAATGACTGGATGGTATCTACGCTAAACCCAACGGAAGTGAGACTGTCCTTTAATAAAGTACAGATATTCGGTTCATCATCCACTACCAGAATTTTTTTATTTACGCTCATTGATGAAAAAAGAATGTTAAGTTTTTTTCAATAAAAAACATTGAAAAAAGTTTGAAAGATAGAAGATTAAGTTGAAGATCAAAACATGTCCTCTTCTATTCTTCTACCTATTTACTGATCCGACAATTACAACAACACAAAAAAATTACCTGCAACTGTTACGGTAACATATTACAAACAACTCGTTATGCTGGTACTGTAGCCTTTTCAGGGCTTTTCTTGCTTTCCGGCTTTGCTTCCGTTGTACTGGAGCTCTTTGAGTCATTTTTTTTCTTATCTTTATAATCTGTCACATACCAACCAGTTCCTTTTAACACAAAACTGCTATTGGAAATTAATTTCTGAACATTTTTACCCTCACATGCAGGGCAATCTTCTGCAGCTTCAGCACCTATGCTTTGCAAAAGTTCAAATTTATGTTCACAATCATTACAAACATATTCATAAATTGGCATTGTGGTTCTCCTATTTCTTGCTGTATTTATTTTGAGTGATTTTCTTAAAGACTTCCCAGCTTTTTAACAATTGTAAAGCACTTTGTAACTGGTTGTCATTCTTTTTCAATCGTAGTTTTTCGAAAATTTTGTCATAGTTTTTTTCTTCTTTCTTCGTGTCTTCCTTTTTATAGACTTTTCCCTTGGAATCCTTTGCTGTCAGGGTATTTTTTAAATCCTTTTCCCGAATAACCATTTTTTTCTTTTCTTCATCATCCATCTCGGTAAAAACCCTTTCAACTTTCAAGTCAGGAGTAATACCATTTTCCTGAATTACCTGACCAGCAGGGGTATAGTATCGGGAGGTGGTAAGTCTGATTGCAGAACCATCAGCTAAAGGAATTACAGTTTGTACAGAGCCCTTTCCAAACGTTTTTGTGCCTAAAATAACCGCTCGTTTTGTGTCCTGTAAAGCTCCGGCAACAATTTCTGATGCAGATGCAGACCCCTGATTTACAATAACAACAATAGGAAAATTAAGGTAAGGAGTAGGGTTATTACTTTTAAACTCCATATTTTGCTTTCGAACTCTCCCTTTGGTATATACGACCATTTCTCCTTTGGGAATAAAGGCTTCACTAACTTTAACCGCTTGATCCAACAAACCACCCGGGTTATTTCTCAAGTCAAGAACCAAACCTCTTAATGGAGCTTTCGTGAACTCCTCTAATGCATCATTCATTTCAGGAGCAGTATTTTTATTGAAATTAATAAGCCTTATATAACCTATGCCATCATCAATAATGCCCGATTTTGTGGATTTTACATGAATAACCTGCCGTATGATTGTTATATCTCTGGTTTTATCCTCTCCGTCACGATAAACAGTAAGAACAACCTTTGTGTTAGGTTTTCCCCTCATTTTTTTCACTGCTTCGGTAAGGGTTAAATCGCTTGTTTGCTCGCCATCGACAGCAAGTATTTTATCTCCGGACATTACCCCAGCCTTATCTGCCGGAGTATCTTCTATTGGAGCAACAACGGTCAAAATACCTTTTCTCATAGTTATTTCAATTCCAAGACCCCCAAATTCTCCTTCCGTATCCACCCTCATTTCTTTAAAAGATTCTTTGTTTAAAAAAGATGAGTGGGCATCCAGACTGGTAAGCAAACCTTGTATTGCACCTTCAATAAGTTCATCAGAACTCTTTTCCTCAACATAACCTTCCTGAACAATCTTTAAAATCTGAGAAAATGTTTTAAGGTTTGAGTAAATGTTGTCCTGACCAGCTACAGCAGTTTTTACATACTCAACATAAAGAACCCCAACTACGGTGGAAATCGCGATGAGTGGAATTAAAAATCTTTTTTTCACAATTGCTCCTCAATTAAAAAGTAAATTATAAACGTGCTTTCAGCTATAATTCAGATAAATAACCATTGCCTGTTCTATTTTCAGGCAGGTTAATGTCTAAAAAGGTAGCTATTTTATCAGAGAAAACTTTTTATCTTTATAAATTATCTTTACAAATACGAATATATTTTGATAATATAGCGACTCTTTTAAACCGTCAGATTAACAAACAGATTTTATTTAATTTTGATTAAACACGATATTGTTATTATTGGTGCTGGATTAGCCGGTATGCGGGCTGCTCTGGAAGCATGTGAAAACCATGATGTTGCCATTGTTACCAAAATATATCCCACTCGATCTCATTCCGGAGCTGCACAGGGAGGCGTAGCAGCAGCTCTTGCAAACCTTGCTGAAGACGACTCACCTGATTTTCATATGTTTGATACCGTTAAGGGGTCTGACTTCCTTGGCGATCAGGATGCAATTGAAATAATGGTGAACGATGCTCCCCATGTTATTCGTGAAATGGAACATTTTGGTTGCGTTTTTAGTCGTGATGAAAAAGGAAGAATAGCCCAAAGAGCCTTTGGAGGTCATTCAAAACCTCGCTCATGCTATGCGGCTGATAGAACAGGTCATGCTTTACTTCATTCACTTTATGAACAAATCCTTAAAGTTTCAAAAAAACTCACCATATACTCAGAGTACTATTTAAGAGATTTAGTCATAAATGACTTCACCTGTAACGGTGCAATTATTCAGGACATTAAAACGGGAAAAATTGAGGTATTAAACAGTAAAGCAGTATTAATGGCTACTGGTGGTTATGGTAGAGCATTTCAAATTACCTCCAATGCTTTTGCCTGTAGCGGAGATGGTTTAATTGCAGCAATGAATAACGGAGTTCCCTTAATGGATATGGAATTTGTTCAGTTTCACCCTACAGGACTTTACGGACAGGGAATTCTTGTGTCTGAGGCTGCCCGTGGTGAAGGAGGGTATCTTGTTAATGGAAAAGGCGAGCGTTTTATGGAAACCTACGCTTCTAAAATGATGGAACTTGCTCCACGGGATATTGTTTCCCGCTCTGAACAAACGGAAATAAACGAAGGTCGTGGAATTGACGGCAAAGATTTTGTCCATCTTGACATGAGACATCTGGGACGAGAAAAAATTCTTGAAAAACTTCCTCAGGTAAGACAACTGGGAATTGATTTCATTGGTGTTGATATGATAGATGCTCCCATTCCGATCCAACCTACCGCCCACTATTCAATGGGAGGAATTCCCTGCGATGTTCATGGTCAGGTAATCAGGGATAAAGACTCTTCACCGGTTAGAGGACTTTTTGCCGCCGGAGAATGTGCCTGTGTTTCAGTTCATGGTGCAAACAGGCTTGGAACCAACTCTCTCCTTGAAGCGGTTGTTTTTGGTAAAAGAGCAGGAGCTTCCTTAAATGAATTTGCTCTGAACACAAATAGAGTGGAAATAAGTGATGAAAACCATGCCTTGGAAAGAACAAATAAACTGACCAAAGAACTGCGGGAAATGAACGGCAAGGAATCCATTAATGTTGTGAGAAATGAAATGAAAAACAGTATGACTAACGACTGCGGTGTGTATAGAAATCCTGAAAAAATGGGACGTTGCCTGAATAAGATTAAGGATCTCCAAAAAAGATTTAAGGATTGCTCTCTCGGTGATAAGGGAAGCCTCTTCAATACCGATTTTTTTGAGGCAATTGAATTAAAAAATATGCTGGATTTTTCTGAAATTATTTTAGTTGGAGCAATTGAAAGAAAAGAAAGCAGAGGCGGACATGCCAGAACTGATTATGAAAAAAGAGATGATGTCAATTGGCTAAAACATACCTTGGCGACGAAATCCGCCGATGGGGAAATAAAACTTGATTATAAGCCGGTTTCTATTACCAAACATCAACCAGAAGAAAGAAAATATTAATGAAAACTGTAGTTGTAACAATTGACAGGTTTGATCAGGAAAATCAACGAGGAAGTTATCAACAGGACTTCACCATTGAAATTCCTAATGGACTTACGGTTCTTGACTGTTTAAATAAAATTAAATGGGAACAGGATCACACCCTAACCTATCGAATGTCCTGTCGTTCAGCAATTTGCGGTTCCTGTGCCTTTAGAATTAACGGAAAATCAAAACTTGGCTGCAAAACACAGGCAGATGATGTTATTACCAACGGAAAACTTCGTATTGGTCCAATCGGCAACACTGATATTATTAAAGACCTTGTTGTTGACCTCGAGCCCTTCTGGTATAAGTTAAAAAAGGTTAAGCCCTGGTTATTTGCGAATAAACCAAAGGATACAACGAAAGAATTTTATCAAAGCTCTGAGGGTTACCATAAAATCGAAGATGCTTCTACCTGTATTCTTTGTGCATGCTGTATTTCAGAATGTAACAGTTTAAAAGTAGATAAAAACTATGTCGGGCCTGCTGCATTAGCTAAAGCTCAGAGGTTCATTGATGATTCACGGGATAAAAACTTTGTACAAAGAACCCGGGAAATTTCTGAGCCAACAAAAGTTTGGGATTGTACCCATTGCGGTGAATGTTCTGAACGTTGTCCAACTGACGCAAAACCTCTCTCAAGAATTGAAGAAATCCGGGAACGAGTGGTCAATGCTGGGGTTCATAATAATGGAGGAGCACGGCATTTACTCTCCTTCTTTAAATCTGTTGGAAGTTCAGGCACATTGGATGAAAGAAAAATCCCCATTGAATCAGTTGGTATTGGTAATTTACATGCAAACCTCGGCGAAATTATGCCGGTTGGCTTAAAAATGCTCTCCCACGGAAAAGCACCTTCAATGATTCATCATAATGTTGATAAAGTAGGTGAAGTGAGAAAAATATTCAAGAAATTAAACAAACTATAGAATGAAATACGCCTTATATACTGGTTGTGTAGCAAAAGGAGCTGGCAAAGAACTTTATACAGCCACCTTTCTTGTTGCTGAAAAGCTGGGTATCGAACTTGTTGAAATGACTGATGCTGCTTGTTGCGGTGCTGGTGTAATTCATGAAGGAAACCCCTTTCTTGCTGATGTTGTAAATGCAAGAACCTTTGCTTCTGCTGAGGAACAGGGTCTTGATATTATGACTATATGTGGAACCTGTCAGGGAGTTTTGGTTAAAACCCTCAAAAAATTAACGAGTGATGATGCGTATAAAAAGAAAGTAAACGCAGAATTGGCTGAAATAAAAAAAGAATTTAAAGGTACCGTTAAGGTTAAAGGTCTGACAGAAATAATTCTTCAGGATTATGGTCTGGACAAATTAAAAGAAAAGGTTGTAAATCCTTTAAAGGGAGTAAAATCAGCACCTTTTTATGGCTGTTACACCTTAAGACCTTCCGAAAACTCTTATTTGGAAAACCCTGATAATCCGGATGAACTGGAAAAACTTATTAAAGCACTTGGAGCAGAGCCTGTTGATTACCCAGAACGGCTTGCCTGCTGTGGATTTCCCATTCTTATGATGAACAAGAAAAACTCTCTTACCATGGGAGGAAATGCTATAAATGGTGCAAAAAATGCTGGAGCCGACTGCTTGGTAACTCCCTGCCCTCTTTGCTTCCTCAGCTTTGATTCCTACCAATTTGAGATGGAAAAATATACTTCAGGAAATTTCGGACTTCCTGTTCTTCACACTCCTCAGCTCATAGGTTTAGCTCTTGGAATTGATTCAAAACATATGCGGATGAACACCCACATTACCACTGTTGAATCACTTCTTGAAAAAACTACCTCGTAACGCCCTCAAAGTATATTCGACCAACCTCAAGCTTAGTAAACTCTTTTGCATTAAAGTATCTTTAGCTTAAGTCAGGTCATCTCAAAATGTCGAGAGATTTTCTCCTTTCTATTGAAGAAAAAACGTTTTTTACCTATTGAATAAAAAAAGCGAAGAAAGGAGCGAAACAATGAGGCTTTCAGGAAAAATATTTATGGACGGCACATTCTGGCTTGCCGAAATTCCCATGCTTGACGTGATGACACAAGGCCACACGAAGAAAGAAGCCTATGAGATGGTCGTTGACCTGCTGAAATCGTTGCATGGCAACCATGAATTGCACATAGAGCTTTATAAAAAAATAGGCGGGGAATTTGAGATCGGCTTTTCAAGCCTCAAGGAGTTGATCCCGTTGCTCCTGCGAAGAAAACGAGAGATGAGCGGGCTTTCACTTTCCCAAGTCGCCCAACGGCTCGGATCATCCTCAAGAAACGCCTACGCCCGCTACGAGCAAGGGCAGTCGGTTCCTTCGGTCGAAAAACTGAATGAACTCCTGCATGCCTTGTCACCGGACACGGACATTGTTCTCAGCGAAAGCAAGGTCGCCTGAATTATCATTGAAATTTCGGAGTTAAACTCCGAGATTTCAATGACAAAATAACCCCATGATTAACAGGAAAACCTATCTTCAGCGAATAAAGACCGCAACGGAATGCTACCCCGTCGAAAAAAACATCACCGTCATGCCCCTCTCAATCCCCATTGAGCTTCCCGTCCAAGGATTCTAAGAAATCTTGTTGAAATAGATGGTTTGTGCATCCATTGCAAACCTCTGTCTAATATTGAAATACTTCACCGTTTTTTGCATATTCAACAAAGAGAGAATCTCCGGCATCCCACTCTTCCTGAGTCATAAGCACAGGTTCAATTGGTTCAAATAAATCACCAATTACCTCTGCAACAATATCAAGGCGTTCCCAAAAGGTGAATTTTTTAAAACTTTCAGAGATAACAATAACATCAATATCACTGCCTTCTTTGTAATCACCTCGGGCACAGGAACCAAATAAAATTATTTTATTAATTTTTACGTTTCGGCTCTCCATCGCCTCTTTAAAGTCACGTATGACTCTTAATACATGCTCTCTATCCATTCTAATGTTTGTTTGCTTTTATGAACAATTTCCTTTACCACAGTTAAAGGGTAAAATTTTTTAACTTTTTCAAGGTTCTCCGGGTAGCGGGTTATAACGCTTGCCCCATTTAATTTAGCAAGAAATTTTCTGTATTCCTGAGGGGGCTCTATCTCACTTTTTCTTAACATGTAAATAAAGTTATGTGTTTTCGGAGCAATTCGCCCGACTCTCTTCTGATAGACTCCTTTAAGAGCTTTTTCTATGGAAAGATGACAGAGAAAGACAGCATAGGAATTTCTTTCCCCCTTTAACAGGTACTCAGCAGTTTCAATATCATATTTCGCCTGCTTTAACCACTCTTTAGCGTTTTTTCTCATCTATAAAGAATTACAAGACAACTGAATAAAACAACAATAATAACAAATCCGGAAAGGTAAAGGAGCTTTCTTTTATTTTTTGCTTTATTATATTCTTTAAAGGTACAGTCAAAACAAAGATTTGACTCCATCTTCTCCCTTTGTGGTTCTTCTTTCGTGTATGTCTCAAAAATTTTTCCACACCGGGTACATATTTCATTATTTTTTATGGTCATAATGCCTACAACAGGCTTTAGATAAAGAGAAATGATTTTTTTTTATTGATTTTTACGCATATTGATATAATTATAAAACTTTTACCTTTTATGAACATAAAAAGACCATGAACAGAAGAGATTTTCTGAGCAATACATCACTTGCTATAGCTGGTTTTACCGGCAGTATGCTCTTACCCAACCTGTCTGAAGCGTCATTATCCAACAGTGCCTATATGCTTAAGATGAGAAACTTCAACAAACACCATAAAGACGATATTTTTCTCGCAAAGAGTAAACTCCCCCTTCTCAATACATCTCTAAAAAAAATGTACCGTATTCAACGTATTGTAGGGCACAGCAATTTTTATCTGCTTAACTTCGATGAGGCAATAGCAATTTCCAAAAATTATTCAAAGGTTGGAACATTCACAAAAGATGAATTGGATTTTCTTGCCGAACTTTTTTATGCAGACTGCTCCGTCTATGGTTTTAAAGGTGACAAACCTATGAAATCCCTAACAACAAAAGTACATAAAAGAAGTGTTGTTAAAGTCAGGGGTACCGGTAATTATTTATACAAAGGCATGCCGGAAAAGCTGTACAAAAAAATCAAAAAAGATATTGGAGAAGAAATGTACTTAACCTCCGGTGTACGAAGTGTTATGAAACAGTTTCTTTTATTTTTAAATAAGGTATATAAGAGTGAAGGTAACCTCTCCCTTGCTTCAAGGTCTTTGGCACCTCCAGGATATTCCTATCATGGAATAAGCGACTTTGATGTAGGAAAAGTAGGGCTCGGTTCAGCTAATTTTACTGATAAATTTGCGCAAACGGATCTTTTTAAAAAACTCCTTGAGCTTGATTACGTTTCTTTACGATACCCTAAGGGAAATAACCTTGGAGTTCGGTACGAACCTTGGCACATAACCGTAAAAGAATCGTATCTTTAAGTTTCTGCCTTGATACTGTTAAACAATTTTTGTTCAATTCAAGCTATTGATTAATCAAAATTTTCTCAAAAAAGCTCAATTATCATAGATTGAATACTCAATGTAAAAGGGTTTTTCTTGCAATCGATTTTACTCCGTCCTTTAAGGCAAAAGTGTTCAGGGAAATACAAAACCTTCCTATACATTACATTAACTTCATTCCACCGGAAAACCTGCACTTAACTCTTCGCTGGTTTGGTTCATTAAAGCAAAAGCAACTTGCAACTCTTAAGGAAAAACTTGCGCCTCTCTCAGAAGAAAAACAATTTGAGATGTCGCTGTACGGACTTAAGTTCTTTGAAAAAAACAGAAGAAGTCCTGTGCTATGGATTGATATAAATGAAGGATATGAGAAGGTAAAGCGTTTAAGGGACAAGGTGGATTCTCTTTTAAATATTGAAAAAGAGCAGGAGGTCAGAAAATTTACCCCCCATATAACCATTTCACGGTTAAAATCCAGAAAGTTTGACAATAAGCCATTCAAGAGAATAATAAACCAAAACAGTTCCCTCCCCTTTGGAAAAACAATCACAACGGAGCTTACCCTCTTTGAGTCGATTGCAGTTCCTGAGGGAAGAGCCTATACCCCAATAATAAAAATTCCTCTTCAATGAGAGACGAAAGAAAAATAATCGATAAAATTATAGCGGAGTTCTCTCAGAAAACACCATCCCTCATAAAAGGAATTGGTGATGACTGCGCTGTTTTTAAACCTACTCAAGGCTTTAATCAGGTAATTACCACCGACACCTTTTGCGCTGATGTACATTTCCCCACGAGCTGTTCAACCTGGCAACAGGTGGGGTATCGAAATGCTTCATCTGCAATATCAGATATTGCAGCAATGGGAGCAATTCCCCGTTATTATTTCAGCTCACTTCACTTCCCCTATAGCTTTTCTTCAAAAAACCTTATGGACTATTTCAAAGGGGTTACAGACGTTATGAATGTTCATAAAACGGTAATCTCCGGTGGTAATATTATTCGTTATGACGGGGTTCCTCAATTTACCTTAACGATTACCGGGGAAATAGAAGAAGAAAAAGGCTTGTACAGGAATAGAGCCCAGACAGGAGATGTGATCTATATGACTCAATGTTCTGGAAACGCTTCGGCAGGTCTGAAAATATTACAACAAAAAAAGAAGAAATTTCCCAACACAATATACTCAAAGAATGAATCATCTCTTATTGAATCTTTTTTTTATCCACCAGTTCATATTGGTCTTGGACGCTTTCTGGTTGAGCAAAATCTTTCCTGCTGCGGAATTGATTGCAGTGACGGTTTTCTTTCAGATTTGGGGAAAATTTGTCAGGCAAGTAAGGCAGGAGCAATTTTAGAAGAAGATAAGCTCCCTCTTTCTCAGGAGCTAAAGGATTTTTGTCTTGAAAATAATATATCTCCCTTGGAGCAATTTTTATTCGGAGGTGATGATTACAACCTTATTTTCACCATAGCAAACAAGAACAGCACTCAACTTCCAGAAAAAATTGCAGGAATAACAGTAACGAAAATAGGAAAAATTATTGAAGGAAACAAAATTTACCTTAAAGGACGCAAAACAAAAAGTTATTCAATTCCAATCAAGGGCTATGAGCATTAATTTTATTATTTTAATCTCATAAACTATAATCTATTCATTATCACCTTTAAATTAAACCCATGAAAGTTCTTATTGTTGATGACTATTTGAATAGTGCCACTGCAATTTCAGACCTTTTGGAAGCAAATGGTTTTGAATCAGAAATATCTCTTCATGGAAAAAGTGCCATAAAACGTGCAAAGAAAGAGGAGTTTTTTGTTGTTCTCTGCGATATTTTTATGCCAGATTTCTCTGGCTTTGACTTCCTGAGTTCAATAAAAGAAATAAGACCTGAACTTCCCATTATTTTTATTACCGGTCATAGTGACTTTGATTCTGCAGTAACAGCTCTCAACGAAGGTGCTGTTGGTTTTATTCTTAAGCCGGTAAATCCAACCGAGTTAATTAATAGAGTTGAGCAGTTAAAAAAACTCTATGAAGAGCGGCGTGACAGGGACCTTGCATTACAACATATTATTCATGAAGTACATGAAATGGAGTTCCTCACTTCAACGCTTTTGGACAAAGATAACTTATTTAGTGTTGTGAACTATCTTGTAAAGCAATTTACAACAATCTACGAAATTGATGGTTTAAAGTTTAAGCTTGCTATTGCAATTACGGAAGTTATTCAAAATGCACTTGAACATGGAAACCTTGAGGTTCCATCACATTTGCGGGAAACATATGGCTCTGAAGGATTCGACCGGTTCGAGAAAATGATTGAAGAAAGAGCCAATGACCCTGCATATAATTCAAAGAAAATTTTCATCTCTTATTTACGATCGCAAACAGGAGTAACACTAACGGTAAGAGACGAAGGAAAAGGATTTAACCATAAGGAAAAAATGGCTCACATTAAAAGCGGGGAAGTTGACCTTGAAAAATGTTACGGAAGAGGTCTTATGATTGCCAACTCCTATATGGACGACATACACTTCAATAAAAAGGGTAACGAAATAACCCTCAAACATTTATTTAAAAATTAGATCTAACTAACTCATTATTCACGCAATAAAGAGAAAAAAGATGAAAACACTTAATGCAAAAATAATAGATTCCACCCACTTAGAACTAAGCCATCCAATTTATAAAAAATCTAGTGCTTCTGGCAAAGTTTGCTAATGGAAATGCTTTTTCTTAGCAACTAACACCAATATATCTGAAAACATTAATCATCAGATAGAAAGAAAAATTAAAAACATGGTTTGCTTCATTTAGAATACAGAATAATAATATTAACAGACCCAATTAAGTTAACACACCCTAATAGTCTTACAAACCCTTTTAATGAACACACACATATTAATTATAATTAAAAATTGATGCAATGAAAGAAAGAATTGAGTTAAAGGAGGCTCTTGGTCGTTCCTCTGCAATCAACCGCAACCTCCTTCTTTTCTTCCTCCCGACAATGTTTTACGTGTTGATTATCATCACCTCCACCACCGACTATATGCTACTTGTCCCAAACAGTGGAGTAAAGCTTCCCTTACTTAACGTTGAAATAAACCTATTCGCCTTTTACATAGCCTCACCAATCCTTGTGTTGGTTTTCCATTACAACCTCCTCTACAACCTCATCATCCATGCAAAAAAACTACATAAATGGTACGAATATCAACAGGAAGACCCGACCCTCGACCCCTTTCTTTACAACTGGATTTATGAAGAAAGAAAATTCACTTTTACCCGGTCAATGTTAATGCTTCTTATATGGTTAGCCTATTATTTCCTTCCTTTTTTCACCCTTATTTTCCTCCAATGGCGTTTTTCCGATTATCAAAATAATGATATGACCTTATTGCACTTTTTTTCTTGCATGGTTGATGCCCTCATAATCTTTTTCTGTTGGCCAAAACTTTTAAACTATAAACTTTTGGAAAAAGAATTGTGGAAATTATTTAGAACTCTACAAAACAGGCAAGCATTATGGAGTCAAACATATACAAGATGGGAAGAAAAGTACAGGCTTATAATCTTCGGAATTGAAGAAGACTTTGCCGCTCTATTCCACTCCCAAAACAAAACACAGAAATGAATGACGGAAATTAACAAGATACTTGAAACAAGGAAACAAAAAAAAACGCTCAAAGAAAAATATTGATAAGAAATTGTAACCAAGAGTTTGGGTATAATAGATGCGATAACACAACCAATATAAAAATGACTGATATAGACCTTATACAATCAATAAACCGAGCCATTAAAAAAGAGTTTCCCGACCTCAAAGGTACCTATTTCATCGGCTCCCGGATGAAGGGGAAAGCTGTTCATCAGTACACAGATTATGATTTTGTCTTCGCCCTTGGTCATAAACCTGACTGGAGAGAGAAAAACAAGCTCTATGATATTCTCGCTGTCTTTGAAGTTAAGGAGGACATCGTTATTGATGGGAAAGCCTACGATGAAAAAGAGTTGAAGAATGTTTGGACTCCTTTTCGCAATTCAGTTTTAAATGAGGGTGTGTTTTATGCCGCTGGGTGATAACGCAGATATTGCAAAGTATCGTATAGAAAGGTCTCTGGAAACCGCAAAAGAAGCAGAAAAGCTTATACTCAAGGAAGCTTAAACCTCGCTGAGAACAGAATTTATTACGCTATCTTTTATATGGTGAGCGCATTATCCGCCCATAACGAATTCACCACATCAAAGCATTCAGTTCTCAAAGGGTGGTTCAATAAGGAGTTTGTCTCAAAAGGTCTGATTGAACAAAAATATTACAAGATATACAACCGGGCCTTTGAAAAAAGACAGGAAGGCGACTACGATGACTTCATCGTTTTTGATAAGGAAGAAGTGAAAGAAGACCTTGCGGCAATGCATGTGTTTTTAGACTCTGTAGGGGGATTTGTACAAAAACGTCTCAAGAAGTAACAAACACAAATTTTGTCATAATTTTGATTAGAGGAGCTTTTCAGAAAAAAGCTTTCGAAAGGCTTTTCGCTTTTCAATATCTTCTTTTAAATGACGTTTTTGAAAACCTGATCGCCCTTCCCTTTCTTCAATTTACTTTTTTTTCCTTGGCTGAAAGTCCTAAAATAGTCGATCCTGAAAAACTCGTTTTTCAGGAACAAACCATTCTCATTTCTTTTATAACCCTCATTCTTTTGCTACGTTTATCTTGAAAATATTCCTTTTCTATGTTTTGGTTTGTAGTGTCCGAACGCTTTTTGTGAGTTCACAAACCAATAGAAAAGATATTTTCAAAGGAAACGTGACTTTGAGCAAAAGCAGAGGGAAGTTTGATTCGGGTCATCCATGACCCTCACCCTCAGGGCAACAAGGTTGTCCAATTTTTCTTCCTGAAAAATTGTCTTTTGTTTCGTTTTCTTTTAAAAGAAAATGAAAATATATTACAAGGTTTCTATAGACAATGGAGGTTTTCTTGCAATTTATAAAGATGTTTTCTGAATGTAACTCTCTATAAATTAAAGAATTAAAGGCTTATTCAGCATCGACTAAAATAAGCTTGTCTGGGTATGTTCAAATAAAAGTACGTTTTTTTACTACAAACTTCTTTTTGTGACCAACCTTTGAAGTATCAATACATGCTTTGTTTACTGCAATGATTAGAGTTCTATCTCCCCGTCAAAAACCTCTGTTGCTCCACCAGTCATAAAGACAGTTCCATCTTCAAGATAAGAGATTTCAAGATCACCACCTTTTAAGTGTACCAAGACATTTCTGTCTGTTTTGTCGTTCAGAAAAGAGGCAACAACAGAAGCACAGGCACCTGTACCACAGGCCAATGTTTCTGAAGCTCCACGCTCCCAGACTCTCATATTTACTTCATTGCGGGAAATAACCTCAATGAATTCAACATTAATTCTCTTTGGAAAAAATTTGTGATTTTCCACTTCTGGCCCCCATATTGTCAAAGGAACATTTTTAACATCATCAACAAAAAAAACCGCATGAGGATTACCCATGGAAACTGCTGTAAAAGAGAGTTGCTGTCCGTCAATGGCAATTGGTTCCTGAATAACCTTTTCTTTATTAATGGTGGTTGGAATATTCAGTCCGTTTAAAATTGCTTTTCCCATATCGACTTTAATTGTTCCGTCGTCCATTACTTCAGGAATAATCGTCCCTGCAAGGGTTTCTACTTTCATTGTTCTAGATGAAATAATACCCCTCTCATAAACATATTTAGCAAAGCATCTGATACCGTTGCCGCACATTTCAACCTCTGAACCATCAGCATTATAAATTCTCATTTTTGTATTATTGCTGGTGGAATTTTCTATTAACAAAAGTTGGTCACATCCTATTCCAAACCTTCTGTCACAGATAAATTCAGCATGTTTATCCCAATCAACAGGTAATTGTTTTCGGTTATCTATGACAACAAAATCATTGCCGTTGCCGTGCATTTTGGTGAAGGCTATTTTCATTTTTTTTGTATTTATGTTTATGAGTTGTGCTCAAGAGAAAAGATTCTTTCTGTCTCACCGTCATAATGGAGTTGTATGACAAGATGCTGAAAGTCCTTCCTGAGTTCTTTTAGAGAAGAGATTTTATCAAACCATTCGATAATTACTCGCTTGTTTTTTTGCTGAAGAATTTCTTCAAAATCTATGAAATCAATGTCGTCAACAGAATTTAGCCGGTAAAAGTCCGAATGATAAACGGTCATTTCGGCAAAGTCATATTCATTGACCAGAGTAAAGCTGGGACTTTTTACCGAATCGATAATTTCTTGCTTAACGTCATCACGTTCCGGCTGAAAGATACCAGCAACAAGTCCTTTAATAAAGGTGGTTTTCCCTACCCCATAGTCACCTGATATTAAAAAAAGTCTGGTTTCAGAAAATTTCCTGCCAATTTTTCCTCCAAACTCAATTGTTTCTTCAGAACTTATTGTTTTATACTTTTCCATGAGGTATTTTACCTAACGATATTTATAACCAACAACCGTTACTTTATTTCCTTTGTATATTTTATTAAAACAAAATTCAAATAAGGACATTACTTTTTTGAAGTAACATTTCATAAATATCCTTATAAAATGGATAAATTCACCTATTTGTAATACCTGAATTGTACATACAATGGTTTCCAAAATGCATGAAAGAATTTCCCGCTTAAAAGAAGAACAGGTTGAAAAAATAATTATCGCCTTTGTCTTAATTTCATTCTTTATACTTCTTTCAAAATGCGATAAATACAAGTACGGGGATACGCCTTATTACATGCAAATCAGTTACAGCATAATGACCGACTTTGACCTTGACTTAAGAAATAATATTAACGACCCCAGTAAAATTATTTATAACGGTAAGCTGGATACATACAGCCCCTGGAACTGGGATGTACACGACGGTCATTCATCGCATTTACCGGGAATGTCCATAATTTCTTTACCATGGTTTGCTGTCTCTTACTATACGGCAAGGTTCGCACAAATTTATTTGCCAGAGAGAGCATTTAAATCCCTCAGAATTGATGTTTATACTATTTTGAACAGAATGCTTGCTTTGTTTACCATTTTCCTTGGAGCACTGACGGTAATATATCTTGCGAGAACCTTTATTGTACTGGGTGTTGGTAAAAAAATAAGCTACTTTTTAGGGCTTCTTTTCATATATTCCCCCCCGCTTCCGGCAATTTTCATGACATTTATGACTGAGGCTCCAGCGACATTTATTGTTGTTTATTGCTTATATGTCATTATCAATCAAGAGAAAAATCAGAAAGATGAAATAGTTTTTTCCTGTATGGTCTCTTTTCTCCTCTGGCTACATTTTAAATATGTTTTTCTTTTATTGGGTTTATGGTTTGCTGCTTATTTTTGTTTTTCCTACAGAGGGCGGTGTCTTTTGCTTTTGGTTACATCCTGCTCTTCAATCTTATGGTGCTTTCATAATATGTATATGTACGAAAGCCTTTTTTGGTTTCTTTCCTGGGGTTCTGCTGAAACTGTTCACCTTACCTATTTTCAAAAACCTCTTGCGTTTTTGATTGATCGGGAAAATGGCATCATGACCTATTCTCCGTTTTATCTTTTAATTTTCTCTTCTATCTATGCATTCAGAAGTAACAAATTAATTCTTTTGACAGTTTTTCCCTTCTTTTTTGCTTATTATTTTGTAATTCAATCATACGAAGACTGGATGGGTTGGTTCGCAGCAATTTCACGTTATTTTGTGCCAATACTTCCTTTGTTTTTTATTGGAATCGGGTTAATTCTTGTAGAATATTATCGAAATAAATTTATTCAATTCATTTTGCTCTTTCAGGGATTTATGATTCTTTATTGTCTTGGTGAACCCAATTATATGTGGCCTAAAATGGATGCTACCCATCCTTTCTGGAGTTGGCTTGATTTAGCTTACATCTTCCCCAACCATGTACATCAAACCCCAGAATATTCACTTCAAGCAATATGGTATTTTATTTTGTCGTGTGTAACCATATATATTCTTTTCAAAGAAAAGATGAGGGTTACAAAAAGTATCGATAAAAGAAATAATCTGTAATATCTTTCGCTCAAGAAAGAAAATAGGGGTAAACAGGGTGAATAAAGATGATTCTCATAAATGTTAACAGGGAGTAACCTCCAATTAAGAGAACTACTGGCTTCATTCTTCTATCGCCAATTACAGCAAATGAGAGAATGAGAAAAGGGTAAATGTTATAAAACATCCGGTTGAGACCATTAAAATTATCCCATTGTGAGGCAACAGTGAAAACCGTTAGTATACAGTAAATTAAAGTAATAATTCCGTAAATATTTTGGTAGGCTTTTGTTTTATATAATGACCAGACAGCAAACATCACAAAGATAAAAAATGAAAATGAAATCGCATTTTTTATTCCCATAACTCCGTTGAACTCTGCTTCATAAAAAAAATAGTGAAAAATGCCGATAAATGGAATTTTAGAAATCACCCCTGAAGAGGTATCAAGCCCTGTTCCATCAACACTATTAAAGATATAAAAATGCCATGCAAGAAAAGGAATAATAGAGATGGCAAGAAACGTTGAACGGGAAAAATCTCTTTTTTCCCAGAAATCCCATAAAAGAACGACAAGAAAAACAAGAACTGCGTCCTCTCGGGTAAGCATTGCAACAGCAAAACATGCAACAGAAATCTTAATTCTATTGTCTATAAGATAATAAATCGCAATAATTCCTAAAGAGACACTTACACTGGAAGGAATGAGATCCATGGTGGTCATAATCGCTGGGGGAGACAAACCATAAAGAAGAACCCACCAACGATTTTTTTTGTATTTTTCCAGAATTTTCATGACAAAAGCCATCCCCAAACCCAGAAAAAAGAGATTAATTCCAAACATAACAGAGGGAAAAACTTTATTGTTGTCTAACGCAATAATTTTAGTCAATACGGAGAAAAAAATTCTCTGGTAACGGTACGGGTTATGAAGCTTTTTCTTTGTATATAAAGGATCGTTGGCAACATAATAATAGTACATTCCGTCATAGCCGCCTTTTTCATAAATAACAAAACCTTTAGGCCAGAATTCAGGTATTGGATCAAGGTGGGCATCTATTTTTAATGCCGCAGACATATTGTAATTGTAAGGACGTAATGAAATGACTTGAAGAATTATGATTGCAGTAATAACAATCATTATTGGAGTTTTTCCAGAGTTTGTTATTGGATTTTCAAACATTTTTTCTGTAATTTTTTTATACGTTATTTCCACGTTTTTAATTGAGTTATAGATTAAGCCATTTATTGAAGTCTGGCCATCTCAATAGAGTTGTCTTTTAACTTTTTTCTTACAACAAATATTGTGGCAGTTAATATAAGAACTTCCACTCCAAACCCAACAATAACTACCCCTAAAACACCATACATCTTTACCACAACAATATTACAAACTACACTGAATGCCATCGCTGCCAATGTTAATTGTGCTGATTCCTTTTGAGCATGGAGAGTTGCAGTTCCATACTGAGCAGTAAGTCTCATAAAAACAAGTGGTATTCTCCAAGCCCAGATAGCGAGAATCCACCCCCCATCAGAAAATCCTTGACCAAAAAGTTTTTCCAATAACCAGTATGGATCAATAGTGAGAAGAGTTGCGAAAAAAACCCCTGCTACACCAAAGGAAAGAATAAGAAAAGTCCATTTCTTTTGAAGCTCTGCATCTTTTTCATGAAAATGTTTGCTCATTTTTACAGAAAATGCCTCCATAAAAAATATAACAAAAAGCAACATCATATCTTGCAATCGAGCAACAGAAGCAAAAAGTCCAAGTTCCACCTCGGTTATTCCCGCCCATTGCAAAATAAGAAAGTCATTGCGGGAACAGGCAAAAGAAGCAAAAGCACAAACAAAAAGCGGGCTGCATTTTATCCATAATTCCTTCTTATCTTCCCCACTGGCAAAAAAACCTGATAGAGAAAAATTCCTATAATATAGAATAAAGGAAAAAAGAACCCCAATTAAAGTTCCAGCAGCAGCAAATTGAAGGGCAGAAACGAACTGTAAACCGTTCCAAATAAGGTAAATGAGAATTATAGAAATCGTTACTTTGGCAATTAATTTAATGAAAAAATCCTGAAAAACCTTTCCACTTGCTAAAAAAGCATACCCAATAAATTCAACCCAGCCTAGAGCAATTTGCCAAATAAGCATGAAAGCAAGAATAAATAACCATTCATCGTTATAACCGGAAAAATAAAAAAAAAGCCAACTTCCCCAACCAAGGATTAAATTAAAAATAAACCTATAAGGAATAATGTAATGAAACTGCCTATTTACTTTCTTTTCATCACCACCAAGGTTGCTAATAAGATATAGCCCGGCTCCGAAATCAGAAATTATGACAACCCCCATTGCAATAACATTACAAATACTGAAAATACCAAAATTTTCAACGCCATAAATTCTTGAAAATGCGAGAACTACTAAGAGCCCTGAAATTCTTGAAAGACTTTCAGAAGATACCCTGATGAGAGATTTACGAAAGGTCATTATTCTGCTAGTGATTCTTTTGAGGTAATAACCCTAATAGATTTTGCAGGATTTCCGGCAACAACACTATTTGATGCCACATCCTTAACAACTACACTTCCAGCACCAACTACAGCACCTTTTCCAATCGTTACCCCCTTTAAAATAATTACGTTACAACCTATCCAGACATCATCTTCTATTTTTACAGGAATTTCCTGTAAATTGATTTTCTTTGGATGCCCTGTAGTCATAATTGCTTTGAACTGCTCATGTCTTTCCTCTGCAGAGAGAGGATGTGTATCATTATCAAAGATATTTACATTATGCGCAATAAGAACCCGATTACCAATGGAAATATCTATAGCTGACCATATTTTTGTCTGTTCTCCAATAAAACAATGCTCACCTATAGTAATTTTTCCACCATGACCAAAAGTTAGCAATTCCCCTTTAATAGAACTATTGCAGCCAATTTGTATTGCATCAGCATTACCGCAATTATTGTAAATAACTGCTGAGTCAAACCAAAGAACGCTTCTATCAAGATTATGTTTTCGTTTGGCCAAAAATCTTTTGATTTTTTTTATCATTTCACAAACTCCAGACAAACCAATGCTCCTGCTGCTACAGTAAAGTTTTCGTCAAATTCCTTTTGTGTATTGTAGTCAAAGTATTGAGCATTTTTTGAATCCTCCCTTGAAGAAACCTTCCAACCATCTGCTTGGTAGCGAAAATGACTCTCAATACAGGATTTTGGTTGGAAAGCACCAATTAGTTCGTCGATCATTTCAGCATTAAAAATCTGAAACCAACTATGGTTTTTGTATTCACCAAAGGGAAGAGTTATATATAATTTTCCTCCAACCTTAAGTATTCTATGAATTTCTTTAACGGCTTCAATATATGACCCGGATGTTTTCTCCACACCATTTTTTGAACTTTTTATATACCGGCTGTTATCAAGTCCAATATGCTCTAAGGTTGAAATACTCGCCACCGAATCAAAATATTCATCCTGAAAACAGGTACTTCTTAAGTCCTGATATATATAGGAAATACCTCTTTTCCAAAAACAGTTCTCTTCAGGAGCCAATGTTGAAATAAATATCTTTTTTGATTCAAGAACTGGATGAGAAAGAATGTAATCAATATTTAAAGCAGAACCAGCATCAAGCAAAAGCTCCTGCTGCTCTTTAAGTCGGGACAAAAGCCAAGGATATTCAATAATTCTTTCATCAACTCGGTAACCAAAGCCTTTTGGTAAACGTTTCAGGCTAAAGGAGTCATTTTTGATTACCTTGATAATTTCACGGTCTTTATAGGCTGGATATCCTTTACTAAAAGGTTTCTTACCCGTTAAGATAAAAAACTGACAACGTAATTCGTTATACATTTGGCTTAAAATAGTTGACATTATTGCTATCAATTAAAGTATTGAAAAACTTTTGTTGGAGTAAAGCATTTCACAGTCCGAGCATAAAGTGTTTGTTACGTCATTATGAATAAATTCTTCCCGTAATAACTGCATTTTTTCACCGTTCCATATTTCAGAAAGGGTTTGTTTTTCAACGTTCCCCAGTATATATCTATTGTTGTAATCGTAACAACAGGGAACAACATTTCCATCCCACGTAACGGTCATCGATTTCCAAGGGAATTTACATACGACCTTCTTGCTTTTGTTCCTTACTCGCTTACTGTCATTAACAAGTTGATTCACGTCTGCTGCTTTACCATCCCACTTTACAAACTCTTTAATAAGGAATTCATCTATTCCATCAATCTTTTCCCAATATTTCTTCGTTTGCTGAATACTTTCCTTATTTTGGTCAAAATCTATCATGGAAAGCAATACTTTTGTTTTAACTCCAAGACTCTTTTTAATTTCCAGAAAGTTGAGAAGATATTCTTTTGATTTCCTATAAGAGTTTTTTAATCCACGGATTCTTTCAAATGAACCATCATCATGTCCGTCAAGCGAGAGATAAATCATAGATGGATTTGCTTTAAGCAAATTGGTAGCGATTTCCTTCTTAAGCATTATGGGGTTTATTGAGATAGAAGCTTTTAAGCCTTTTTTAATAGCATACTCAATAAATATGGGGAAACCAGGATGCATCAAACTTTCACCGAAATGATGCAACCAAAACTCACCGTCACATGCTTTAGGGTTTTTTTCTGTAAATTCATCAACTACTTTCTTAAAAAGTTCAAAATTCATAAAGCCTTCATTACGGGTCATATTATTTGTTCGTGGACACATAATACAACTCATGGGACACTTATTTGTCAATTCAACATTAAATATTGAAAATGGATTGTTAGCAACCTTTTCTCCTTTTCGTTCATTGATTTTTCCCCTTATCTTTCGTAAAAAAATGCTGGTTTTATTGGTAAGTGCGACTAACATTGCTAATATTAATTTATTGATGAGCATTCATTAAAAAGAGATAGAAGCTCATCCGCTGTTTTTTCCCACCGATAGGCGGATGCTTTTAAACGCCCCTTCTCTTTATATTCTTCTGGAGCTGTAGGGTCTTCCAATATTTTCATTATTCCCTCGGAAATACTCTCGGTATTATGTGGGTCAACTAAAACCGCTGCATCGCCTAATATCTCAGGTAACGATGAACTGTTTGAAGCAACTACAGGAACACCACATGCCATTGCCTCGAGAGGAGGAATTCCAAATCCTTCGTGAAAAGAAGGAAATATAAATAAGCTGGCTGCACTATAGACATCTGCAAGGTCTGCATCTTCAACATAACCCACTAGATGAATTCTTTCATTAAATGAACTTTCCTTTATGCTTTGTGCGATGGTACTGTTTTTCCATCCTGAACCACCAGCAATTACCAAGTGATGTGGGATTTTATCAGCTACCTGCTCAAATGCCTTCAGAGTTCCCAAAACATTCTTTCTTGGCTCTAACGTCCCGACCGTTAAGATATAAGGTTTTGAAATTGAGTAAAGTTCCTTTACCCTTTTCTGAGCAGTTATAAGGTTTTGCGGTCTGATATTGTCTGAAACCCCCAAATGAGTAACTTTAACCAACTTATCCTCAAGGTTAAAACGTTCCTGTAAGTCACGTAAGGTTGAAGCAGAAATGGTGTTTATTCCCCTCGCCTTTTTAAGAGAAGCTGACAAAAACATTTTATTTGCCAGAAGATTTTTATTTGACATTGTTTCCGGGTAAATAAAAGGAACAAGGTCGTAGAGGGTAATAACACCTTTAATATTTGATGGTAAAGAGATGGGAAGAAGCTGTAATGCTCCCCAAAAAAGGTCAATCCTGTCCTTTTGTAACCAAAAAGGAAGTTCAAGGTGTAACCAAAGATTGCCAAACTGAGTTATTGCTCCTGTCTTTTTACTCCAACGCTGATTTGGCAATGTAAAGTCGAAGTCTTTGTGACAGTAAAGAATATATTCATTTTCCGTATCACGTTCACCCAAAATTCTAACCATATTTTTCAGGTATGTGTTAATGCCGGATGTTTGAGAATCCCTGAGAGACCTGCAATCAATGCCGATTTTCATGCTCTTTTTCTTATGATGATTAAAGCAGTAGAATTAAACGCCTACCCTCTTTGATAAACTGTCGTTACAAAATTTTTCTGCTTGGCTCTATTTAATAACCTTCAAATAAACAGAAAATTCTTTTAAGGGAAAAATAAAAGCAAAAAACCTTTCATATAAAACTATATGATTTCGAGCCAACCACCGTGGACCTAACCAATTATAGGGAACCCACTTAAGCTTATCGTGAAGTGGCCAAAACTCAACATCCCTTTTAACCACAGAAAATTTTGATTTCACAATATAACCATGCTTTGTGTCCCCGCAGAAGAAATCAAAGGTCATCAACGAGAAATAATGAAGGTGCGTTGGGTCAATATAGGCGTTACAAGAAGAGTAGTGAGGAGAATGTATTTCTAAAACTGCATCTGGTTTTGCAATCCTGTAGATTTCCTCCATGAAGGAGACCAAATCCATAATATGCTCTGCAACATGACTGAGAATAATTCGGTCAAACTGATTTTCCTCAAAAGGATAAGGGTATTGATTCAGGTCATGAACAACATCTACTCCCTCTAAAGGAAAAATATCAACGCCAATTGCTCCTTCAGCCTTTTCAAGACCACACCCTAAATCAAGAGCTGTTTGTAAACTCATCGTTATACGCTTCTTATATAAAAGGAGAAAAATGTGAAACGACCCTATTATACAACCGTTAAAAGAAAGAAAACTCCTTGCCAATACCATACCGTTGTTAACACTTAATGAAATGAGCAAATTTACTATAATAGCGAAGGTTAAAGTAAAGAGTTCAACTTATTAATGAGTCTACATGCAAAATATTGCAATCGATTGCCGGGCAATTACAAAACAAAACACCGGTATTGGAAATTGGACATACAATATTGTTAGTGAATTCTTAAAGGTAAACAATCAATATTGTGTTTACCTTTTTGTGAATGAACCTTGCCAATTCGATGTCGGTAACAATGATATGGGTAACCTCATTCCGGTTAATGTTGGAATAGACGAACACCCCGAAAATGAGCTTTATGAAAACTTTAAACTTCCATCACTTCTTAAGGAATTGAATATTTCTCTCTATATTTCATCTCCCTTTCGACTACCCATGAGGAAACTTCCCTGTATAACCATAGCGGTAGTTTTTGATTTAACATCCTTTTTATGTCCTGAATCCATGCCATTAACATTTAGGATTTATAATTGGTTTTCCATCATCTGGTCAACGAAAAGAGCAGACCACCTGATAACGATTTCAAAATCGGTTTTAACCGAAATCAATGAAAGATTCCCTTTTACCACGGAAAGAATTGAGGTTATTGAACCAGCAGTATCTCAAGGTTTTTACCTTAAGCCGTCACAAGAAGAAAAAAACGCTGCTACACAAAAATATTCTCTTCCTCAAAACTTTTTACTCTTTGTTGGCACAATTGAGCCAAGAAAAAACCTTGATTTTCTTGTAGCAGTTCTGGAAAATGAAGCGATAAAAATGCCATTGGTTATTGTTGGCAATAAGGGCTGGAAATCTGATAAAACCTATGCAAAATTGTTGGAACTTCAGAAACAAAAAAAGGTAATTCTCACCTGTTTTGTTGCACCAAATGAGCTGCCAATATTTTTTCATTTGGCTCAAGCCTTTATTCTTCCCTCCAAGTATGAAGGGTTTGGAATTCCTCTCTTAGAAGCTGCTGCTGCAAATACACCCGTATATTGCTCAGATATTCCGGTCTTTAAGGAAATAGGTGAAAGTAAATTTACCTATTTTTCTGTACAAAATAATAAGGAGCTTTTAGGTTACCTCAGTTCGTTACCTGTTAAAGATGAGGAAAGTAGTGATTTACAATCAATAGCAAAAAAATATAGCTGGGAAACAAGTGGAAAAAAACTTCTCACGTTAATAAATAAACTTCTTAACACTGAAGTGCAGTAAGAAGCTAGATACAATGCTAATATATTTTTTTTTAGATAAAAACTCAGAACGATGACAAATAAAGAAAACAACCGTTACATGAGGCAGGCAATTAAACTTGCCTATAAGGGAATGGGCTATACATCACCAAACCCTCCTGTGGGGGCGGTAATTGTCAAAGGAAACAAAATAATTGGAAAAGGTTACCACCAAAAATCAGGTGAACCTCATGCAGAAATTCATGCAATAAATAATTGTACTGAATCTCCAAAAGGAGCAGAGCTGTATGTGACCCTCGAACCTTGTAACCACACAGGAAAAACCGGTCCTTGTTCTGAAGCAATTATTAAAGCAGGAATTATAAAAGTTTTTATTGGTTCAATAGACCCAAACCCCGACGTTAAAGGTTCCGGTACTGTCTTTCTGGAAGAGAACAATATCAAGGTTGTTTCTGGTATTCTTAAAAAGGAGTGTGATGAATTAATTAAATATTTTTCCTGTTTTATACAAAAAAAACGTCCTTATTTTATCTATAAATCTGCCGCAAGTATTGACGGAAAGACAGCCACCGCCACAGGAAAGTCTCAGTGGATTACATCGGAAAAATCGAGAATTGACGGACATAAACTCCGTAATCAGGTTGACGCAATTCTTGTGGGAAAACAGACCTTTCTTCTAGATAATCCACAACTCACTACGAGACTTACAGGAAAAAGAACAAGAAATCCAGTACGCATAATTCTCAACGCTAACCTCTCTTTTCCTAAAAACTGTACTTTAGAGAGAATTAAGCCCTTAAACGAAACAATTTTTATCTATTCAGAAAAGAAAACAACAAAAAAAGATGTTGCAGCAGTCAAAAATAAGGGGTTTGAGGTTTTTTCTTGCGAAACAAATAATAAAGGGCAATTTAACCTGAAAAAACTCTGTCACTATTTATATACAAAAAATATTGCTTCGGTGCTTATCGAAGGAGGCGGAAATACTGTCTGGAACTTTTTCAATCAAAAACTCATTGATGAACAAATCCTTTACCTTTCTCCTAAAATAATTGCTGGAAAGAACGCCAGAGGAATTATCGATGGAGAAGGTTTTGAAGATTTAGTCAATACCCCTGTTTTATCAGAGGTGAATATTATAAAATTAGCACCTGACCTTAAGATAACAGGTAAAATAGTGTACCAGAATGGTAATAAATAAGGGGTTTTACCTATAAACCAATAACTTTTTCTAGGAGCGAACAATGACGGAAGAATTAAAAAAAGGAATGGCCGGACTCATCGTTGACGAATCTTCAATAAGCTTACCAGAAGGAGGCATTGGGAAACTGAGTTACCGAGGTATTCAAATAGATGACCTTGCATTTAACAGTACATACCTTGAAACAGCCTACCTGCTTTTGTTTGGCGATTTACCAAAGCCTGAAGAACTGGAGAAGTTCACGAGGGATGTTACCTTTCACACCCGCCTCAAAGTTCCGATGGAAAATGCTATGTGGGAATGCGCAAAATCTTCACATCCCCACCCTATGAACTTTTTGCAGGCAGCTTCAGGGATGCTGGGTGTTTTTTACCCCGTGGATGACGTTCTGGACGAAGATGTACGGTATCAATCTGTAGTAAGGCTTGTTGCAAAGCTTCCAACAATGGTTGCGGCTATATACCGTATCCTTAATGGTGACAGAATTATTGCACCAAGAAACGATATTTCTTTTTGCGCCAATTTTTACTGGATGCTTCACGAAAAAGAACCCGACCCCATTGTAGAAAAAATCATTAACTCTCTAATGATTATTCACGCTGACCATGGCTTTAACAATTCAACCTTTTGTTGTAGAAATGTTGGTTCTTCCTTGGCGGATATTTATACAGCAATCACTGCAGGAATTGGGAGTCTCAGCGGTGCTTTACATGGTGGAGCAGCAGAAGAAGCCATTAAAATGCTTATGGAAATAGGAAGCCCGGAAAATGCGGAACCTTATATTATGGATAAATTAGCAAAAAAACAACCTCTCAGCGGACTTGGTCACAGGATTTATAAGGTAAAAGATCCCAGAGCATTTGTTTTGCAAAAG
>JADGAW010000029.1 GCA_015231815.1 Nitrospinota bacterium | reverse complement strand
GGGAGAAAAAAACTATTCCCTTAAACCGGAAAAGAGTATTCAGCGTATTGCATTTCTGGGAGATTCAACAACCTTCGGTGATGAGGTAAACGATAATGAAACCGTACCTTTTTATCTTGAAGGACAGATGAAAAAGAGTGAGGTTCTGAACTTTGGCGTTCATTCCTACGGGTTAGGTCAAATGTATTTACGGTTGAAAGATGAGGGCTTTTCCTATAGTCCCAACCACGTTGTCGTAATGCTGCTGATTCCCTGGGATATTTACCGTGATATTAAATCGTATAGTGCTCACAATAAACCTGTTTTTTCCATAAAGAATGAAGAACTTCAAATTAAAAATATTCCTGTGCCCTTAAAATACCAAAGGTCATGGCTGCACGGCAATTCATATTTATATGCCTGGCTGTACGGACTTTTAAGCAACCAGCGTCAAACAGGAAAGGTTGGGGAAACAGTTCAACTTTCAAAGCTTATTATCAAGGAGATACAAAAGGAATGCAAAGCACGAAAAATCCCCTTTACTCTGGTTACCATTATTGCTGCTGCCTCAGTTAATAGTGATGAAAAACAACGTGAAGTTATACGGTTTATAAATAATGCGTACCGGGAAATGAACATCGACCTGCTGGATCTTTCTGGTGATTTAGCAGCTTTTTTTAGCAAAAGGGGAAGGGCAGTGGTAGCGGAAAAAGGTCATTGGTCAGCAGAGGGAAATAGTTTCATTGCCGGAAAAATAAGAGAACATCTTTCTCCTCAGTCTTCTCCTTAAAGCCTTCCGTAGATGATAAGGTGTCGGTCAGTTGCCGCTTCAACGGCTAAGTTTAACCCTGCAGAAATAAGCTGCTCTTTTATTTCATCAACCGTATAGGCAGCAAGAAGTGAATTGTAAAAATCGGTTTTTAATATTTCTGCTTCGTCCTTTGCGTACATTTCAACAATTTCCTTTGCCCTGTTTTTATTTGAAGGGCGCATTAAGTCCATAATTAAAGCAGACGTTTTGGGGGAGGAAACCTGTTTTATCGTATCCCATAAAATCGTTGGGTTTGGTAAATGGTGCAGAAATGAATTGCAAATAATGCTGTCGTATTTTTTGTTGTTTAATTCTTTGGAGGGAAGCTTGCAGTAAACAGGATTTATGTGTTTTTCCATTCCATTGGTACAAAGGGCTTCTTTACCTCTATTCAGCATATTTTGTCCACCGTCAATGGCATCAATGAAACAGGAGGAAAATGCCCGGGCAAAACGAATGGTTACGTCACAGGTTCCGCAACCAATATCAAGAACCTTTCCCTTTGCTTTTCCCAGTTTTTTTTCAAAAAGTTGAACAAACATATCGTGGGGAGTGGAAAAATCTGCCTCAGCATATGCTTTAACCTGTTCCGCTTCCTCCATAAATTCAGGTTCTGCTATTCTTTTCATTTTAGGTTAATGGGTAAAAGGGTAAATGGGTAGAAGCGTAAAAGAGTAGGTTCGTATGATCAGGAAGATAAGAAAGTAGTTTTCTTGCAATTGGTTTCTTCTGGGTTGAAAAGAGTGAAAATGAAGGAGTAAGTAGTATCATATCTATCGCTTAAATTGGTTAATAAGACGGGATTATAGAAGAACTGTTGTTGCTTTTTCAAATCCTTGGCTTTTTTTCTGAAATCCTTATTTAAATCCATATAATGTTTCTAAAAAACAAAACATTTATCAAAACTTCGGAGCAAATTTATGAAGAAAATTTTTGATTACAATGACTATGTTAGGCAATTAAGTCATCCCAACCACCTTGTCCGCTACAGATCGCTTGACATAATTACAAAAAAATATAAGAACAGGTTTACGAAAGAAGTCGCCGACCTTCTTGATGATAAAGAAAAGTATATTCCTTCAATAAGTCTTAGGTATTTGGTTGAACATCAAGCAATAGAGTTTGCGCCCCAAATATTGGAGCTTTATAAGAAAAGCACAGGAAACCTTTCGGGTAATTGTTTAATTGCTTTAGCGGACTTGGGTTATGAGGGAGCTCTTAAGGATATATTGGATAAACATGAAAATGCTGAAAGCCCTGTCTATGAGGATTACATCGGAATATTTAGCTATCTTGGAGAGGTAAAAAATGATGAGAATTACCAAGAATTACGTGAGTTTATTGAAGCAGTTCAAATTGACCATGACCTAACCGGTTTGCTTATCATAGGAATTCTGGGTTACTGCAAAAGTGAAGATATGCGATATGTCTTTAAGAAATATATTGCTCATGAAAAAGAAACTAAAAGCCTTCAGGATAGAGTAAAGGACGTTCTGTCTCAAATAAGAGCTAATAGAATTTATGATGACTTGACCTTTTCCCTGAAAAAGAATCTGCTGACGATTAAAGAGGTTGAGGAAACCTTGGCGTTGCACCCTCTTATTGATATTAACCCTTCACTGTTGGAACAAATTTGGGCTGGAATAAAAAAGAATAAGTTTAATGAACTGATCACCGCCATTACTTTTGATGCTCGCAAAGTAGTATCATCAAGGTATCCGGATTTACCCGTTCCCGAATCTCTTCAGGATTTATATACACAGGATACAATTGCCTTGCTCTACTTGGAAGAAGTTAGCAAAAACCTCTCAATCATTAGACAAGCTCCAAAAGGAATCGCCAATACGCTGATTGTTTCAATCATTGCCGCTTATTTCTCAATCTTGGAAAGAGGGGGCTATGTCTTAGTTCATGATGAAAGTACAAGTATAAAAGATTTATGTGAGGTGGTGAGAAAAGCGGGAGATGGTTCATTACCGTACTTTATACAAAAACGTATTGTCAAAGCGGCTCCGATAGAGGAATTGAAAAGAATTCTCGGCAAAAATCCTGAGTCATGGGGCGATGTTTGGACAGTAAGATTGATGGGGGATATCGGTGACAAGGCTTTTTTCCCCGATCTGATCAGGGTTGTCAAGGAAACGGATTTTATGCTTTATGTTCATGAGTATGCGGTTATGGCACTGTGTAAGCTTGATGAAGAGGCGGATGAGTTGAAATTAAACGCAGTGAAAGAGGGAGAGTTTGATGACATCATGGCCTTGGGCCTGCTTAAATACCTTTCCTATGAAGAGGCGTATGATTTGGCTTTGACCTACAGGGAAAGAGAAGAGGGGACAGATGATGAATTCTTTGCAACTTGCCTGGAGGGCATTGGTGACAAGAGGGGCATAGAGACATTGCGGCAGATATTTAATCATGAGAATAACGCAACAATTATCGGCGATCCCCTTGAATGCCTTTGCGCCATTCATAATACGGATATCCCTGAATTGCAGGAGGTTCAAAGAATCCGTAAACAATGGAAATTAAAGCAAAAACAGAGAATGGAGGAGCTTGATAGGTGGGCTGAGGTATACGAACAAAAACAAATAACCGGCAAATCCTCTCAGGGGTCGATTATTCCTTTTAAAAGGGAATCACCGAAGATCGGCAGAAACGATCCTTGTCCATGTGGAAGCGGGAAGAAATACAAGAAATGTTGTATAAATAAATAACTAACTAAGCAAAGTCAAAAAAACTTATTGATATGGGATTGACATACGGCGCACAATGTGAAAATTGCAATTAACCTTGGATAACTATGGAAACAGATGAAAGAAAGAATGATCGCTTGCGTGAACTTCGGGAAATACTGGAAGCTCAAAACTTCACAAGTATTGAAGAAGCGAGAAGGTTCGCCAATGCGCTTACCAAGGAACGCAATGAAGCACCAAAGGATGATTTTCAAGGGCTATCATCAAGCCAAATGAGCAGGTTGCTTTATGCGCCTTTTGATTCGCCAAATCTTCTCAGCTATTCAAATAAAATGAGTGAGCCTCTCACTGCGCCTATTGTGACACTATTTCATCTTTTGGTCAAAGATATCAATGATAATGGTCTGAAGGCGACAGCAAAAGGGAATTTACCGAGAAACTTATGTCAGGATATTGCTCTGCAATATTGGGGTGAAAATGTCTATAAAGAAAGAGTTAGCTATTTTAAGATCAATAAGGAAGAAGATTTTTTTGAGTTGCATATCGTCAGAACGGTGGCGGAGCTTTCCGGTCTGATCCGAAAACAAAAAGGCTCATTTTTTCTTACGAAAAAATGTCGCACGCTTCTTGTTACAGAAAAACCTGGCGAATTGTTTTTCCTTCTTTACAAAACTTATGTCACAAGTTTTAATTGGGGGTATTGGGATGGTTTTGAAGAGTTCGACCTTATTCAAGGCTCATTTCTCTATACTCTTTATCTGATACATCTCCATGGTTCAGAATGGCAACCTGGAGATTTTTATTTTGACTGCTTTATAAAAGCTTTTCCCGTTATTCTCAATGAAGTTCCAATAAACCCTTACAGGAAACCTTTGGACTACCTCAAGTCTTGCTACTTACGCAGGGCGTTCATTAATTTTGTTGGTTTTTTCGGTTTTGGCAGTGTTGAACAAATAAAAAACGGAAAACTTCTGCCAAGTGAATATCGAATCAAGAAATTACCTCTGTTTGACCAGTTTGTTCACTTTCATGTATAGATATTTGAACAGGGTTGCACATTTAGGGGCAAACGCAGAATTCGGGATATAAATAAGCTGTCGTTTATAGGGGAATAAAAATATAGATTTTTGCGATATATCTATCCTTGAACTTGGATAATAAAACGGGATTATAGAGTAGCTGTTGTTGTTTTACCCAATTATTCCCTTTTTTTAAAAAATCCATAATTCAAGATGAAGTTTGTCCCATAATGTTTTTCTCTTTCTCAATTTGTTTGATAGTTAGCCGTACACCAAGCTCTGTTTAACATTATTCACTTCTTGCTAAATGAAAAATTTGAAATGACATGTAAGTCATGCTATTATTGTCTTTATGATTAAATCCTTTAAAAATACAGGGACGGAAGATATTTTTAATGGGAAAAATACAAGGTTTGCCAGAAAAACTTGCCCTAAAACCCTGTGGCGTATAGCGGGGCGAAAGTTAGACCAACTCGATTCTGTTAAAGAGCTTAATGAATTGAACGTTCCACCCGGAAATAAATTTGAAGTTTTAAGCGGTGACAGAAAAGGGCAATATAGCATCAGAATTAATAAACAATACCGCCTTTGTTTTATTTGGTCGAACTCAAATCCCGATCAAGTTGAAATAGTCGATTATCACTAATTTAATGGAGTTAAAAATGGTTAGAATACCCACCGATCGAGAGCCCACCCATCCTGGAGAAATGCTTCTCGAAGAGTTTTTAAACCCAATGGGCATTTCTCAACGTGAACTCGCAAATAATATAAACGTTCCCTATCAAAGAGTAAATGAGATTGTAAACAAGAGGAGGGGGATTACACCCAGCACGGCTTTGAGGCTTGCAAGATATTTCGGTGTTTCAGAAGATTTTTGGCTTAATTTGCAATTACGTTGGGACCTTTTTAAAGCAAAAAAGAAAGAAGCGAGCGTTCTTAAAAGGATCAACCCAATTCCCCATAAACAAATCGCTTAAAAATAGTGCTTACAAGTATTGAGATCGATAAGGACTTTTATATCAACCAAGATAAAGAAGTTTTTTTAATTTATACATGCTGAATTGTGCTTTTCAACACAAAAAAGAATGGGTTAAGGAGGTTTTCTTTGTTGTATTGTAAAGGAAGTTTATTTTCCATATCAATAATGCTGCATTCTGCTTCTTTGGCAATAATATGACCTGCTCCGGTGTCCCATTCCATTGTTGGTCCAAAACGGGGGTAAACATCTGCTGTTCCTTCGGCAACATAGCAAAACTTGAGTGAACTTCCTGCAGGAACAACATCCACAGCACCATACTCCTTTTCAAGCTTTTCAATGTAGCTGTCAAGTTTATTTGAGCCATGAGAGCGACTTCCCATAATAACAACGGGTTTGTTAAGCTCGGAGGTTATTGGCAGTTTTTCAGATTTTTGAAGAAGCTCCTGATACAGTTGATTGATGCTCTCTTCACTAAGATTATTTTTCTTCAGTTGGTTTTCCAAATGAGAAAGTACATTGCCGGAAGAGAGTTTAAAGGAACCAAGTCCTTCAGCGGCAAAGTAGAAAATCCCCTTTACCGGAATAAATATCACTCCCATTATTGGTTGTCCATTCTCAATGAGGGCAATATTTACGGTAAACTCACCATTTTTTTTAACAAATTCCTTTGTGCCATCAAGGGGATCTACCAGCCAGAACCGTTTCCATTCCTTTCTTGCTTCAAAAGAGATTTCCTTACCTTCCTCACTCAGCAAAGGGTAGCTTGAAAGAATGCTTTTTTCTGATAAGGGATGAGTTTTTAAATATTTGGCAATAACAGTATGGGCTGTTGTGTCGGCTTCAGTTAAAGGCGATTTGTCGTCCTTGAACTCTACATCAAAATCCTTTTGGTAAACTTTAAGGATTTCTTTTCCTGCTTCATGAGATGCAAAAAGAGCTAATAAGATTGATTGTTTAAAAATAACTGTCATAATATGGTTCCTTTAGAAATTATGCTGGTGGTTTGTATAGTAGTTGAAACAAAAACGATCAAGAAAAAACATAATGTCGCCTTTGTCTCTTTTCAAACATTACCGGGTAGGTGGTTTAAAATCTAAGCATTTTATTATTTTGAGCAAGGAAAGTAAATGATACGGGCTCCAATTATTTGGTTCTCTTACTGTATTATCGTAACCGGGTATTGGGCGAACATTTTATCACCTGTGACAATTGAGAGGTTATGGGAAACAGCAGTTGCAATGATGAAACGGTCGGCAAAGTCTTTATGCTTCGATGGCAGGTTGTTTGAGAGAAAAGCTATTTCAGGGGTTAGGTTAATAACTTGAATGTCCTGGTTTTCGGTAATCTGCCGAAACCATTCTTCCGGTGAGACAGGAAGTTTTATTTGTTCCTTAAAGCACAGCAGGCTAATTTCCCAGGCTGAGATAGCTGAGATATAAACAAACCGGGATGCATTAATCTCGGAAATTGCTTTTTGAGAAAGCTCTCCACCTCCATCCGACAACCATAATAGGGCGCAGGTATCCAGCAAATAATCAGACATTCCAGTCTCCGGAACTGGGGGCGGTAAGATCACCGGATATCTTTAATGGCTTTAGGGAATTTACTATCGATGAGCGTTTTTTCTTTTTGTAAGGGACTATTTCCGCAATTGGCTGACCAGCACGGCAAATAGTTATGTGCTCATTCCCCTTCTCAACTTTTGCGAGTAAGGAAGAAAGTTTTGTCTTGGCTTCATGAATATTAACTGATTCCATTTTTTTACCTCTTGTTTAGCTAAGTTAGTTTAGTTCTATAATACAGGTGGAGAGAAAAATTGTCAAGGTTAATAATTTGTTTCCAATTGATATAAAATCGAAATAATTATTGTATTGTTGAAGGAAAGTAGATGGCAAAGAAATGGCATTTTTGGATTGACAGAGGGGGAACCTTTACTGATGTTATTGCTGTTAATCCCAAAGGGGAAATAAAAACCCATAAACTTTTATCAGAGAACCCGGATTTTTACGATGACGCTCCTCTGGAAGGAATAAAGCGGATGTTACAACTCTCCCCCAAAGAAAAAATAAATGCAGGAAAAATTGAAGAGGTGAAAATGGGGACAACCATTGCAACAAATGCACTTCTGGAAAGAAAAGGGGAGAAAACCTTGCTTTGTATTACCAAGGGTTTTAAGGATGCTCTTCGAATTGGTTATCAAAACAGACCTGATATTTTTGCCTTGAATATTGTTTTGCCAAAATTACTCTATTCCGAGACTTTAGAAATTGATGAAAGAATTGATGCACAAGGAAATATTCTGAAAAGCTTCGATAAAGAATTCGTTGAAAAAGAGTTGCAGCGTTTTTACCAACGAGGATTTAATTCTATTGCCATTATTTTGATGCACGCATATCGATATAATCAGCATGAAATTCAGTTACAAAATATTGCCCGAAACGTTGGGTTTAAACAAATTTCCCTTTCATCAGAAGTTGCTCCAGTCATGAAACTAATTTACCGGGGAGATACCTCAGTTGTCGATGCCTATCTTTCTCCAGTCCTAAAAAAATACATTAAACAATTTCATCAATCACTTGATAAAACAAATGTTTTTCTTATGCAGTCAAATGGTGGACTTGCAGATGCACGTTACTTTCATGGAAAGGACAGTAGTCTTTATGGTCCTGCTGGTGGAGTGGTGGGAATGGTCAAAACCGCTTCGCAAGCAGGAGTAAAAAAAATGATTGGTTTTGATATGGGAGGAACTTCCACTGATGTCTGCCACTATAACGGAGGCTATGAGCGGGTTTATGAAACGGAAATATCCGGGGTGAGAATGCGGTCGCCAATGATGAAAATAAATACCATTGCAGCAGGAGGCGGTTCCATTCTCTCTTTTGATGGTCAACGTTTTCTGGTTGGCCCTGAAAGTGCCGGTTCAAATCCTGGTCCTGCATGTTATCGAAAAGGAGGACCTCTTACTGTAACTGACGCAAACCTGCTTCTTGGAAAAATAGACCCGGATAATTTCCCTAAAGTTTTTGGAAAAGAGGGTAATGAAGGACTTGATACAGAAATTGTTGTAAATAAATTTGATGTTCTTACACAAAAAATTAATAAGGCTACCGGACAAATCCTCTCAAGGGAAGAAGTTGCTGAGGGTTTTATGCACATTGCCGTTGAAAAGATGGCGTTGGCAATTAAGGAAATATCGGTTAGCAGAGGATACGATGTTACGGAATACACCCTTTGTTCTTTTGGAGGGGCAGGAGGACAACATGCCTGTCGTCTAGCCGATTCACTTGGGATGAAAAGAATATTTCTGCACCCTCACGCAGGGGTGTTGTCTGCTCTTGGTATCGGCTTGGCAGATCAGCGAATGATTAAAGAAAAAACCATTGAATGGGGTTTTAATCAGAAAAACCTCGTGAAAGTACATGAAGAAATAAAGGCACTTTCTTGTTTGTGCAAGGCGGAAATAGTCAAACAGTTTGGTAAAGATGTTGACCTGAATATACACCATTTCCTCCGTCTTAAATATGAGGGTACAAATACTTCCGTAACTGTGGCTCTTACTAAGTATCAAGAAATATTGAAAAGTTTTGAAGAGCAGTACCGGCTTACCTACGGGTTTACTTTCAGCGATAAGAATATCATTATCGATTCAATTCAGGTTGAAGCAATTGTTCAAAGTTCAGACAGGTACCTCAATCTTAAGCCCATACCTGATACAGGAAAGGCATGCTTGCCGGTTCAACAAAAACCATTTTTTGATGGAAGTTGGCAAAAATCATCACTATTTATGCGAGATGAGCTTTATGAAAAAGCCATAATTAAAGGTCCGGCAATTATTTGCGAAGAAAATAGCACTATCGTTGTGGAAAAGGGGTGGGAAGCTCATGTTACAAAGGATGGAAATATTTTTCTTGAAGGCAATAAAGGTTCGAAAAAAGGAAAAAATATTGGAACGACCTGTAACCCGGTGATGTTGGAGGTTTTTAATAATCTCTTTATGTCGGTTGCAGAGCAAATGGGGCTTGCTTTGGAAAAGACTGCTACTTCCGTTAATATCAAAGAACGGCTTGATTTCAGTTGTGCCATTTTTAATGCAGAGGGAAATCTTGTGGCAAACGCACCACATATTCCGGTTCACCTTGGGGCAATGGGGGAAACCGTAAAGTCGATCATACTGGAGAACAAAAATAACATTCAGCAGGGGGATGTTTTTGTTTCCAATAACCCTTACAAGGGCGGCTCTCATCTTCCTGATATAACCGTTGTTACGCCAATATTCAAATTCCCCGTTAAAGGTAATGCAGCAAAGGGTCAGAGTGTGTTGAAGGGAAATACTGACCAGATTATTTTCTATGTTGCAAGTAGGGGGCATCACGCAGATATTGGTGGTATTTCTCCTGGTTCCATGCCACCTTTTTCCCGTAATATTCATGAAGAAGGGGTTATTATCGACAATTTTACCTTGGTGAAAGGGGGGAAGTTTCTTGAAAAGAAAATAAGAACCCTTTTAACCTCTGGAAACTATCCTGCAAGAAATCCTGATGAGAATATTGCTGATCTCAAGGCACAGGTTGCTGCAAATGAAAGAGGAGCGCAGGAGCTTCATGCAATGATTGCATATTACGGACTTAACACCGTAAACGCTTATATGAAGCATGTGCAGAAAAATGCTGCACATTGTGTCGCAAAGGTATTAAAAAAACTTCAAGGAGGAGAGTTCGAGGACTTTCTTGATGATGGTCAAAAAATTAAGGTAAAGGTTGCAATTAACAAGGAAACGGGGAGTGGAGTTATTGACTTCACCGGAACATCTCAGCAAATGGAAGGTAACCTCAATGCTCCTTTAGCAGTAACCAAATCAGCAGTATTGTATGTTCTTCGCTGCCTTGTGGAGGAGCAAATTCCGTTAAATGAAGGGGCGTTACGTTCGGTAAAAATAATTATTCCGAAGGGGTCGATTCTTAACCCGAAATATCCGGCGGCGGCGGTTGGTGGAAATGTAGAGACCTCCATGAAAATCGTTGATGTTTTACTTGCTGCTTTAAATGAATGTGCTGCTGGACAAGGAACCATGAACAACTTAACCTTTGGAAATGAAAAATACCAGTATTACGAAACCATTGCCGGAGGTTCCGGGGCAGGGGAAGGATTTCATGGTCAGGATGCAGTACACACTCATATGACCAATACGCGAATTACCGATCCGGAAGTTCTTGAATCACGTTACCCAGTATTGGTAAAGGAATTTTCGATACGAAAAAATAGTTTTGGAAAGGGCAGGTGGAATGGTGGAAATGGCGTTGTTCGTACACTAACCTTTCTTGAAGATATGGATGTAAGCCTGCTTTCTGAAAGACGACGTACTAACCCTTTTGGAATCAATGGAGGAGGAAAGGCTCAAGCTGGAAGTGACACAAAGATTTCTGGAAATACTATTGAAACATTAAAGGGAAAGTTTTCCATTAAGGTAAAAGCCGGGGAATCAATAACCATAAAAACTCCAGGAGGTGGAGGTTTTGGGAAACCGTAAAAAGTAATGATTTACTCTTCTATTAAAGGGGCTATTTTTTGCAAGAGTTGCTGTGCGTAATGTCTGTGACCAAATGGAGTGAAATGGTCATCAAGACGGTAATGGTAGTGTTCTTTTTCTTCTTGGGATAATTGTTCCGTTACGTCAAGGTAGGGGATTTTGTTTTCTTTGCAAAAGGTAACCATCTTTTTTCTGTTGGGATTTTTGTATATCTTTCCGCCGTTTAGGTTTATTGTATGTGTTTGAATTTCAAGTTTATTGGGAATAATTGCGATAAATAACTTTATATTTTGTTCCTGACAAAGCTTAACCCACTTTTTTAAAATATATTCTTCAGCAAGCCATTTTGTCTCTTTCTTTTTACCATTGTTTTCTGCTTTTAGTTTTCTCTCGAGTTGCTTGGTTCTTTTAGAGATAAAGTTGTAGGCATATGAGTTTTGGCGAAAGAAATTCTTGATATTTTTGAGGAAATGTCCAACCGTTTTTTTTAAGCCAGTTTCAAGAAATGATTTGTCCTGATGAATAAATGCCTGAAAATTTTCCGGAGTTACACCTTGATAGTCGGTTACAAAACCCTCCGATGTTTTCTTTAATACTGGGCGAGACATTGCATCAAAGTTGTCGTTAACATCATTGTCGTAAAAGACAATAACGGCAATATCAGGATTAAATTGAAGAACCTCATGTTTAAAAAGCAAATATTCCTGAAGTGTTGAATAACCGGAAACACCGAAGTTATAAGACTCTATTTTTTTATGGGAAGAGGCTTCAATTTGTTCACTAAAAACTTCGTTTTTTTCCGCTCCCCAGCCAAAGGCAAATGAATCACCAAGAAAGGCAATTCTAGTGGCTCCTTCTTTCTTCTTCTTTTCAAACTCATCATCCCTAAACCCCAGTGAATTGGTCTTTATTGTTGTTTTAAATTCGATATTATTAAAGGCGGTTTCACCGTTTCTTTTATATCTCCAGCCAAGGATTTGATCAGGTTCAGAAAAGTAACACTGAATAATTGAGCGGGAAAACTGATACATTCTTATTTCAATATCTTCAGGGTTTATGAACCTCAGTGCTCCTTCCAGAAGCAATAAAAAGAATACAATTGATACTATAAGCAATATAAAAGAGTTTCTTAGCATTGAAGGTTGGAATGTTAAAAAGTTTGAAGGTTAAAGGTTGGAAAGTTATAAGGTTAGAAGGTTAACTGTTGAGTTTAACTATTTTGTCAACGATCGTACTTGTGGAAAGATTTTTCACCAGAGGAATAATCTTTACCTTGCCCCCGTACTTCTCCACCTGTTCTTTTCCAACAACTTCATCAGGAGTATAATCACCTCCCTTAACAAGAATATCCGGACCAACAGTTTTAATGATTTCCAAGGGAGTGTCCTCAGAAAAAATTACCACATAATCTATACAATCCATTGCCGCAAGAAGTTTTGCCCTCTCTTTTTCGTTAATTAAAGGACGTTTTTTCCCCTTGAGTCGTTGTACCGACGAATCGCTGTTCAAGCCCACAATAAGAACATCTCCCAAAGCTTTTGCATCCTGCAGGTACTTTATATGACCGTAATGGAGGAGGTCAAAGCAGCCATTGGTGAAAACAATCTTTTTCTTATGATTTTTTAAGAAGGAAGCAATGCGGGTAATGGATTCCCAGCTAACAACTTTTTTTCCTGAGTGATTTATGTTTTCCTTAAGTTCATCAATAATTTCGTCCAAAGTAATTGATGAAGCACCTATTTTCCCAACGGCAATTCCCGCTGCTCTGTTTGCCAGCTTACAGGAATCTTCAATCTCTAGTCCGGTTACAAGTCCCATCATAAGAACAGAAATAACGGTATCTCCTGCTCCGGTAACATCATAAACCTCTCTTGCAGTAGTTGGAATATTAAGGGAACCACCATCTTTTTTATAGAGGGTCATGCCTTTTTCGCTACGGGTAAGCAGGATGTAATCAAGGTCGAGAAGCCCAAAGATATATTGAATTGCCCGTTCAATTTCCTGCTCCGAAGAAATTTTTATGGGGGCTGCTTCTTTAATTTCTTTGAGGTTTGGAGTAATGATGGTTGAGCCCTTTAATTTCGAGAGGTCTTTTCCTTTTGGGTCAGCTATAACAATTTTGTTATGTTTTTTTGCCTGTTTAATGATTTTTGTTGCTACTTTTTTTGTTACAACCCCCTTGAGATAGTCAGAGATAATAATGCCGTCAATATCCTTTATTATTCCATCAAACTTTTTTAGGATGAGCGCTTCATGCTCTTTATCAATTGAGGTTTTATCTTCTTTATCAATACGGAGAATTTGCTGGTTGTGAGCTATAACTCTTGTTTTAATTGTCGTTGGTCTTCCGGGAACAACAATAACAGGTTTGGTGCTAATCCCGGCTTTTCTAAGCAGTTTCAGGAGCTTTTTCCCGTTATCATCATCTCCTATAACCCCTAACATTTCAACTTTACAGTTTAAGGTCGAGAGGTTGTTGGCAACATTTGCAGCACCGCCAAGGGCAAAGTTGTTTCTTTGTTGTTCCACCACCTGTACGGGAGCTTCAGGGGAAATTCTGCTGACTGTTCCCCAGATATAATCATCAAGAATCATATCTCCTACAACAAGAATTCTCGGGGAACTCTTAAGTTTGGTTACATGGTCGAAAAGTTTATTCATTCGTGAGTGAATAGTTAAATAGTGAATAGTTGTGAGTGATGAGTTAAGAGTGAGGAGTGAAAAGTAAAGAGTGAATAGTGAGGAGTTAAGAGTTAAGAGTTAATATCTCTGTACCTAAGACCAAACAATCTTTTCCTCTTCACGATAAACTCATTGCTCATCACTTGTTACTCATTACCTGTTACTCTTAACCTTTCACCCCTCACTCAATAGTAATAGTTCTAATTAATGCCTCAGCTTTTTTTAAGGTTTCCTTATATTCGTTTTCCGGTATTGAATCATGTACAATTCCTGCTCCTGTATAGAAGGAGAGAAGCTTGTTTTGCCACAGGAATGTTCTGATAATAATGTTCAAATCGAAGTCCCCATTATATCCTATCCAACCAAGTGATCCGGTATAAATTCCCCTTCTCATTTCCTCAAGTTCTGCTATGATTTCCATCGACCTTATTTTAGGACAACCGGTAATCGTTCCGCCGGGAAACATCGAAATGAGAATATCTATCCAGTCAACACTTTTCAGAACTTTTCCGCTTATATTACTCACAATATGTTTAACGTGGGAGTAGTTTTCTATAAATATTGATGGTTCAGGAATAACACTTCCTTTTTCAGAAACCCTTCCAATATCGTTGCGCTCAAGGTCTATCATCATGATATGCTCTGCCAGTTCTTTTGAGTTCAAGAGCAGTTCCTTTGAAAGTTCTTCATCATGTTCTGAACTTATTCCACGAGGTCGTGAGCCGGCGATGGGACGTGTTTCCAGCTTATCGTTTTTCTTTTTAATAAGTCTTTCAGGAGAAGAGGAAATAATTACCAAATCCTCCAGTTGTAAATAAGCAGAAAAAGGAGAGGGGTTTATTTTCCGTAATGTTTTATAAATTTCCCATGGTTCTTTTTCCGTTTCATACTCAAACCTTTGTGAGAGGTTAACCTGATAAATATCTCCATCAGCAATATACTCCTTTGCCTTTTTTACCATTTCTTCAAATTCCTTTTGAGAGCGAATTTTTTTTAAATTTATATTTTCTGCAAAGGAGTAGTCAGCATCATGAAACCCGGCGGAGAGATTCTTTTGAACAACATCTTCTTTATAGTTCATCCTTTCATTATCATCATGCTCTATTTCCTTGATTTCAGTAAAAACCTTCTCAATAAAGTTTGTTGCTTCACTATATTCTTCTTTGGCACTATCCAGCGAATAGGAAATATAAACCTTTTTTTCCAGTTCATCAAAACAAAGAACCACTTTAGGGAAGAAGAAGTAAATGTCGGGAAGCTTTTCCGGTTCTATAGGAGGCAGAGGAATTTTTTGAAAATAGCGGTAGGTTTCGTAGGCAAAGTATCCAATACCGCCACCACAAAAAAACGAGCTTTTGGTTTGGTATGTTTTTCGTGATAAGTAGCCGTTTATAAAGTAAAGCGGGTCACCAGTGTAACGAATGTTTATATCATTTTTTTGATAACGAATTACCCTGCCTTTTGCCTTTATTATTTCTTCTGCCTCAATGGCAATATATGAGTAACGGGAGGTTTCAAGATTTAGGCCGCAACTGTCCAGTAAAGCAGAGAAGGGCAGCTCTTTTTTTAAGCCTTCGTAGGTCTTGAGGGGGGAGATAAATTGGTTTAGTTTTGCTGTTACAATGACTTTTTCGTAACTTTTTCTGACATCATTATAATTTTCTTCGGAAAGGTTAAATTCCACGCTCTATAGGTTGAAGGTAAACGGGATTTACTTATCGGTATCTTGCTTTGAGGAGCATAAGAATATCCCGGGCAATCTCTTTACTCAGGTTTTCCAAAGCATCATTTCGGGCAATTCTATTGTCAATACTGTTTGCCTGATATTTGTAGTCCCATCTGCTTGAAATTGTATCTGAAAAAAGGTTTTTTCCCGTAACATTATCAATAACGGTATAAGCAATAGCCATTGTCAGACGATACTCTGTTGCTGAACCGGCTCGGTCAATAGCAAGAACCTCCGTTCCAGCTCCAACAACGTTTCCTTCAATAATAAGGTGTGCATTTTTGTTTATGGTAAGTTCGAAGGCTCCTTCTTCAATGATATTTTGTCGCAATGCTTTTGTTATATAGGCCTCAATACCCCCTTCCGTTGTTTTATTGTGAAAAGCAGGAACTGCGACCTTTTCGTAGGTTTCATCATTGATTTTTACACCTCTTTCGCCAACGGTATAACCACAGGAAACAAGAAGAGAAAATGCAATGAAGAGTAATGAAGCTTTGAGTTTGAAGACCACGTTTTATTTGCTTAAGGTAATTGAGTTACACGCCATTAATTATATACCATTTGTAATGACTCCAAGGGGAGTGCATTTGACAAAGATAGAAACCAATTAACTCTTGAGATAATTGATGGCTTAAGACTTGAGCGGATTTTCAACTGAACAGCGACTTCAACAAGAGGTGAAGGTGCTGTTCAGTTGACCTCGGAAGAAATAGCTGCCTCAAAGCTGTTTCTGAGAATGAGTTCAA
>JADGAW010000299.1 GCA_015231815.1 Nitrospinota bacterium | reverse complement strand
ATTTTTCCACCTGCCGAACTATTTTGTCCTCATCCTTCGATGGTATATATACAGTATATTTATTAGACTTCTTTTGTTTTGATGATGCGATTTTATCATCGAATAAATGGATTACCGGAACTTTTTGGTCTTTATTTCTTGATTTAAAGACCTCACTCCAATCAATTATTTTATTTTCATCAACATCATCAGAGATAACGACATCAACCTTTTGATAATCGACATTTTTTAACGCATCAGTTTTATTTTTTATTATGGTAAGGTCAAATTCCTCAAGTATTCCTTCCATTTTTTTACAAACATCCCGGGAGTTACTATACAAGAGCACTGATTTACCTTTTTTCGTTTTTTTTATTTCCTGTGAATCTTCAACAATGCGACTTTCCACCTTATCTGCATTGTTAATAACTTCAGCAATATCTACAATGAGAACTACCTTGCCATCACCGGTAATGGTTCCCCCTGAAATTCCTAAAGCATTTTCCAAAAGTTTACCAATGGATTTAATAACTATTTCCTGTTGGTTTTTTAAGGAATCAACAACAATTCCCAACCTTTTTTCTGCCAAACCAACGATTACGACAAAAAGCCTTTTTTTATTTTTCTTTCTTTTTTTAATTCCTAAATCCTCCATGGGAATTTTAGGGAAATTATAAAAATCACCAAGTTTAATTAAGGGCAGGACATTATCCCTCAGGTTTACCATCTCCTTACCTTGGAGAATTTTAATTTCACTTGGGTCGATTCTTACCGTCTCAATAACAGCAGACAAAGGAATAGCCAAATATTCCTGATAACAGGAAACAATAAGGGTTTGAACAATAGCAAGTGTTAATGGCAACTTAATGGTAATTGTTGTTCCCACACCTATTTCAGAGTCAATATCAATAATTCCCTTAAGCTTTTCAATATTTCTTCTGACAACGTCCATGCCCACGCCCCGACCTGATACATTTGTTACCGCAGCAGCTGTGGAGAAACCCGGTTCGAAAATTAAAGCGAATATTTCTTTATCGCTTAAGTGTTCACCATCGCCGATAACACCTCTTTCAACAGCTTTTTGGTAAACAGCATCTTTATTAATTCCTCCCCCATCATCTTTAATTTCAATAACAATATTATTTCCCTCCTGAAATGCACTCATCGTAAGGGTACCTTTTCTTGGTTTCCCTACCGATTCCCGAACATCAGGCATTTCAATTCCATGATCAACTGAGTTTCGTACTAAATGAACCAGTGGATCCCCAATTTCTTCAACCAAGGTTTTATCAAGCTCAGTTTCTTCGCCAAATAAAACTAAATCAATTTCTTTTCCTAAACTTCGTGAAAGGTCACGAACAACTCTGGGAAATTTATTAAAAGCATTTCCAATAGGAACCATTCTGACACTCATAATAACGTCCTGAATATCAGTCATGTGTCGTCCAAAGAGCATATTGGTTTCATTCAGAGTCTTCGTTAAGGGAGAATGAGGTAATTCCTGTTTAAGGTCATCCCCAAGTTTTGAATAGCGAGTACGGTCGATGACAAATTCCCCTACAAGATTCAATAAACGATCAAGTCGTTCGATGTCAACCCTAATGGTACTTGCACTTTTTGCCCTTTCAGTGTCAGCCTTTTTCTCACCTGATGATTTAGGTTTTGGTGGAGCAGCAGGGGCTGCTTTAGGAACTGCTTGAGGGGCAGTCACATCTACATTCGGTTTTTCCACTGTTTTATGAACAGCTTCATCCTGTTTTTTAACAGGAGCTTTTTCTGTTACAGCCTTTTGCGTTTCCATGGGTTCCTCAGTTTTTTCCGGGATTTTAAAGGGAACTTCTTCTAACTTTTCAAGTATAACCTGATCCATTCCGGAAATAATTAATTTTATTTTTTCCTCACTTAAAGTTGATGAGACCAGATATTGATATTTCAAATAAAACTTTTCAGAATCAAAGGAATCGAAATCAGGTACATTGGAAATATCTATATGTGAAGTGATTAAACCACCAATCATTTCAATTACCATATAGATATTCATGGGGTCAAAGGCCGATTTCATAACATCGTGCTTAAGACTCAGACCAACCGTATATATTTTCTGACCTTTTGCCACAGCATCTGAAAGAAGCCTTTTATCGGTATCACTGAGGTGAAACCCTTCAACCTTCATTTCATCAGGTAAAACGGCAGGTGATTTTGGAGCAGATTTTACGGCGGGCTTTGTACTCTTCCCACCACCGATAGTTCCTGTATCCAAAAATCTTACCAGATCATTAACCTCTTTTGTAATATCAACCCCTGTATCTTCCAAAGAACTGATTTCATCAAGACATGCTTTGAGTTTATCGATGGAAGCAAAAACCAAATCCATGATTCCAGCGTTGGCTTTAATCTTTTCTTTTCTGATTTCATCAAAGAGGTTTTCCAGTTTATGGGTAAGCTCAACAACCCTGCTAAAACCAAACATTGCTGAAGTTCCCTTAATGGTATGAGCTGCTCTAAACACAACACCAATATGCTCCATATTCTCCGGATCATTTTCCAACTCAACCAGTGAAAAATCAAGGCTTTCCATAAGTTCCCCAATATCACTGTTGTACCCTTCAATAATCTCCATATCAACCATGGACATATCATCACAAAAAGGAACTGTAGAGTAATCTGTTTCCTCAAAAGAGCTTTCTTCCTCTTGAGAAGCAGCAGGTTCTTCCTCTCCATCATCACCCTTCTCGGGAACTGGTTCCACAAGCTTTGCATCTCCTTTTCTTAACAGTTTAAAATCATCAGGCAGGTGAATTTCCATTTGATCTTCAGTAAGAGGACTTGCAAGGAGGATTTTTGTTTTAACCTCACCGCTTGTTGTCTCAATTTCGTGTATAGGAGGGGAAACAAGGAGAATTGTGCCTAAATTGGCATAATCACTAAGAACCGAATTTTCTTCAATTTCTTTTTTGGAAACACCCCCCTTAA
>JADGAW010000298.1 GCA_015231815.1 Nitrospinota bacterium | reverse complement strand
ATAAACACACCATATCCAACCAAGCTTATGGGCGAGAAGCTCATAATCATTTTCTGTTTTAAGTGATATGGGCATTTGGGCGGCGCACCTTCCCGCCCTCTCCATTGCTTTTTCTGGGGAAACAATAATATGCCCTTTTATCAGTTCTTCTATTACTTTTTTTCCATCGACCAAAACAAGCCGGTCTCCCGCCTCTTTTTCCTGTTCAACCGCAGTCTCTTTAAAACCATTAAGAGATATAAAATAGCCGGAAACCCCAACTTTCTCGTATTGTCTTCTTTCAGCGTCAAGGGCGCCATAAAACTTATTCACCTCATCCCCGCCGCTTGGCTTCGCTTTAGCTTTACACTCGGCAACAACAACTCTTGCCTCAGTCCGGTGGGCGGCCTTTAGGTCAATTTCCCTCCCCGACTTATGGATATTGAGCCTTGCTTCGCCATATCCAAGGGCAAGCATAAAATCTTTCATCAACCTGCCAAACAAGTCGCCCTTTTTGTTGTTTTCCTTTTCAAGTATTTTAATCATAGCTATTTATTTGAATGAAATTAAGAAACTACATTTTGTCCAGAAAATTTCTCGATAAACCTTTGGCAAACAACTTATTTCTCACATTGCCGCTCTTCTCCGTGAGGTTCATACTTCTTCCTCCTTTTGATGCTTTGGCAATATTAAAGCCTTTGCTGAAACTTTCCAAGAGCTGAGGGTCGGTAAGCAAATGAAAAGCGAGTTCATCGCCATGTTCGTTTATTACCTTATCGAGGTTCTTTTCGTCAACATTTAAAACTTTAGCGGCTGACTTTTTAAAACTGGCGCTTGTCATCCCCTGATCGTTTGAATAACTTAAAGCTAAATCACGGAAGAAATCCATGGGAGTTTCTTTTTTGCTTGTTACAGTAGCCGCCCGCCTTGAAGCTGTTGGAAGGGGGGCTTCAAGAACTTTTTTTGCGTTAACAATTCCAACTCCGAACTCACTGGTATCCAAGTGCGTTGAACTAACAAACCCTTTCGTTATTAAAATATTTTTAAAGACTTTTAAAATGTTCCCCTTGCCGCACTTATTTATTAAATTATCTCTGCCATGATAAGCCAGCCATAAAGCGGCGATGCCAGCGGTTGTCGCAACGGCAAATGAAGTTCCGCTACTCTGAACGACATCATCCAACCCGTTTTTCTTAACAGTCGCCTTCCAAACATCCTCGCCCGGAGCTGTTATATCCACGCTTTTTCCCCTGCATGATTTTTTCCAAGGTTTTTTATCGATATTACAAGCCGCCACCGCAATAACCTCCTCATATTTAGCGGGATAGGTAACGGGAGGGCGTATCATGCTATTTAAGCCATTGCCCGCCGCCGCAAGGATAATAATTCCATCGTTTACCGCCCTCTGAATTTCATTCTGCAATGACCTGCTTTTTAGAATACTTCCAAGGCTCATGGAAATTACATGGCACCCTTTTTCACGGGCATACCTGATTGCCTTCATCAGCCTGTTGTTGGAACTCTTCCATAAAATAACGCTTTTTGAAACCCTTAAAGGAACTAATTCTGCTTTTGGAGCAACGCCTGTAACGCTTTTAATTCTTTCGGTTCTATTATCATCGCTCATTATCACGCTTGAGGTGCCCAGTCCATGGTTGCCGCTGTCATTTTCAGCGTTATGATCGCCATCGATAAAATCCCAATCAATATCAGACCGAACTCTTTGCGCAACTCCCGGTTCGCTTGACCAAGTCTCCCTATGTTTTCTGTAACCGGTGTCCGGGTGTCCAATGAGAATGCCCTCTCCCATTTGACTGCCGCCGGGCTTTGGCGACAACGCCCAAGCTTCAGGCGCATTGACAAATTCAGGGCTCCAATCAAAAGGAAGGTCGCTGTTTGACTTTGAACCGGAAGAGGCTTTAAGTGAGGATAGACCCTCAACTTGCTCATCCTCAATTCCTTCCGGGTGCGATATTTCAAACATTGGCTCACACCAGTTAACAAATGTATTTTCCTTTAAAATATTTGCGAGGTCCCAGACTTCCCTTGCCAATAAAGTTGAACCTGCCGGAGGAAGAACTTCGAACTCTAATGTGTCAATTTCGTTTATCTTCCAGTTAACGCCTAAATTTCCGTTAACAATCTCTCTAATAATCTTTTCTGGCTTTTTTTTGTCCTTGATTCCTGAATTTAATTCAACGGTAAAACACTCAAAGGCAAAGTCTTCTTTATTCTTTCTCGCAACGTTTTTATACCGCTCCGACCTTCTTGTTAATTTCGCTTTACCCCGCACCCTCATTCTTTCTTCAGCCCTTTTATCACCAATTTTTTGATAGGTTTCATGCTCCCCCGACTCAGGATTGTAATAGCCAATATACCCGCCTTCAGTTACCCCGAATGACCGCAATGTTTCCCCGTCTTCTTGAATGCGCCCTAAGAAATCGTTTCTGCTTCCTTCCTCATCCCCGCGTGTAAAGTATAAAGGCAATACAAAGTTCGAAACTTTCACCCCGTCAATTTCATACCACTGGTCTTGCACCGCATCGCACATCTCATACCAATGAAACACCTCTTTTCCGTTTTCTTCAGGGTTTGGATGCGCTCCCGCAACTAATAAATTAATTTCAGGGTCAGCCAATAGCTCTAGCGCTTCATGCGACAAAGTAACTGACCATTCCTCTCCATATTCCCGCACTAACTCCGTAAAAACAAAACCGTATGGAATTCCCCTGTTATTTCTGTCATGATAACCTAAAGCATTGTCAACATCTACTTCATCCCACAGATATAAAATAGCATCGCCGCGTAAATCTTTCAATTTCTGTCGGTCTGGATCTAAACCTACTTTCCCTTCCAACCTAAGCGAGGCTCCCATGCTCCAATAGGGTTCAAAATCTTCTTTAATTTGCCTATTTATAGCTCTTATAACTTCTTGCTCCTTACTGTCTTTGATTTTCCCATGGGTGTGATTTATTACTGAA
>JADGAW010000297.1 GCA_015231815.1 Nitrospinota bacterium | reverse complement strand
TGAACTATCACAAAAACAGGGTGAACTATCGCAGAAACAGGGTGAAACGATGGTATGTGACTGTATATAAAGAAAAATTAACGATGGTTTTTATGAACTATCACAAAAACAGGGTGAACTATCGCAGAAACAGGGTTTGATCTTTTTTTGGTGAACTATCACAAAAACAGGGCAAAATTTCTCAGTAAATCACAAAAAATTTACTCTGAAAATGTACCAAAAAGGTCTATATGTTGAGAACTATCACAAAAACAGGGTACTGGCCATATTAAAATATCGCGTAGTCATTGACATTGTGATATTATTGGATATGATTTGAAAAATAATAAAATTTCAATATGGTTAGTGCCGTGGCAAAAAATCATCTAATAACAAAATCAAATGAAATTATTGAGGCAAGGTACAAAATGAGCCTCAATGAGCAAAGGCTTGTTTTGACTTCCATCTCTCAGATAGAGCCTGAAAACAAAGAGTTTGGCATATATATAATAAAAGTTAAAGATTATATTGATTTATTTAATGTAAGCAATAAAGATATTTACGGAGAAATCGAAGGGATAGTAAAAAAACTTAGAAAAAGAAAAATATCATTCATGGAAGACGGATCTCTTGTGGATGCAAACTGGGTTTCAGCTGCAAAGTATTCCCCTGAAGAAAATCAAATAACAATTGAATTTCCACAATTATTGAAACCATATTTACTACAGTTAAAAGAACATTTTACCACATACAAAATGAAAAACATAATTTATCTGAAGAGTAATTATGTTATAAGAATATATGAAATTTTAAAGCAGTATGAAAAAATAGGAAAAAGAATAATTACTTTGAAAGATTTAAGAAATATATTAGGAGTTGAAGAAGATGAGTATAAGCTTTTTGGTCATTTTAATGAGAGAATATTAAAATTTGCACAAAAGCAGATTTGTGAAAGGACAGATATTTGTTTTAAATACAATACAATAAAAAAAGGCAGAAAAGTAGATGCAATTGAATTTATAATTTTTGCCAAGAAAAATAAAGATACACAGTTAACATTGCCAAATACAGATCCACCACCATTTGAACATCAAGACCTGTTTGATGATATTGTTTCTAATGGAATAACCCCAAGACAGGCAGAGACTTTTTTTAAAGAGCATGATGCTGATCAGATAAAAAGAAATTTTGATCTATTCAAAAATGATTTAAAAGCAGGTGTAATTAATACAAGTCCAAAAGGCTATCTAGCAAATGCAATAATGAAAGATTATGCCTATATCAGCCCTAAAGAGCAAAAAAATGAACAAGATAAAATAAAGTTGAAAGAGCTAAACAGTGAAATAAATAAAAGAAACAAAACAACAGAGAACATTAAAAGTCTATATAAAAGCTTTTCAAAAAATGAAATAGACACAATGATTAATCAGTTGTCTGAAAAAGAAAAACAGGAGTTAGAAAATGAATGCATTGCGAATTTAGATGAATTTAGCAAAAAAAGGCATAAAGAAAACAAGACAAGTAGAGAAGTAAATTTAAGACTGTTTTTTAGAGAAAAACATATTGATAAAACTACAAGCATAGAATGCTTTGCAAAAAAAGAAAAAGGAATTGATTTAAATAAAGCAAAAAAAGAAATATCAAACCTCGAAAAAGAAGCAAGAGAGATTAAGTCTCAGAGTTAAATACCCATCAAAAAAATCATTTTTTCTTCTTTTTTCTATTTTTGGACTTTTTCTTTTTTCCTTTTTTTACAGTCTTCTTAGCAGATTTTTTTGACCTTACAGATGGTTCTTTTTTCTCTTCCATAACATGATCATTATCAACCACTTCATCATGCACATCGTCATGCTTCACAACAACTGGCTTACTCTCCCCTCTTCCGAGCAATCCTAGAGCATTTTGCAGACCAGCAATCAAAGAATTTGTTTGTTTTTGAGAGTCTGTAGCCTCTCTTTGCCACTCAACGATACTAGAAAGCTGTATGTTCAAGTTTCTAATTTGCTCATCTTTGATAGTGATCTGACTCTTTAGAAATGAATTTTCCTCACTTTTTGATTTTATTATCTCTCTTAAAGAAAAAACGATTTGATTATCTTTTTCTTTTTTTTCCTGTTTTTCTAAGTTGTGTTCGCTTGCTTCTTGCTTATCAATATTCACAATTTCATCAAGAACAATAAATGTCTTTCTGTTTTCTTTGATAGTTTCAAGTTGACCAGCTTTTATTTTCTTATAAACAGCTTGGCTTGAAACACCATGTTTTATTGCATAATCTTTGACACTGAGTTTTTTCATAGGAGTTGGTTGCAAACCATATGGTTGAATAGTGGTTGTATGGTCAAAAGAAATATACAGATAAAGTACTTTATAATCAATGGAAAAAGTTGCATTACAACCAGTTGGTTGAAAAGGTTGCAAAGTTGAAAAGGTTGCATAGTAGGTTTGCAACTAAAATGTGCAACCAAGTTGCAATAATAAATTAATTTTTCCTTTTATATCAATGATAAACTGGTTTGCAACTTAGTTGAAATCTGGTTGCAAAGTTGCAAACCGTTGGTTGAAAGCTTTGCAACCAATCTTGATAAATATGTTTTTTAATGAAAAACATTATGGAAATCACAAGCAAGCTTATTCAATTCTATTTTTTCTTTGTCGCTCATTTTAAAGTATCAAGTCCATATAGTTCATTGCATTGATTCAAAAAAATCTACTCATTCATTTAAAATAAAAAATACCAAGATGATTAATTTCAATTCTTTCTTCGAAACATCTATTTTTATTTTTTCTTCGTTGTTGTTCTCCATAGTTTGACAGGTTAATTAATAGGCGACCCTCTAATCTCACAAAAGATTTAAGGCTATTATTAACCTGTCATTAAAAATCTTTTGTGTATAGAAAGTCGCAAATATATTTTATATAAAAATATCAAAACATCAACATAATCTAAAACTTCACCGCTCATGAATGGCTAAATCACTAAAACCTT
>JADGAW010000296.1 GCA_015231815.1 Nitrospinota bacterium | reverse complement strand
CATTACAATTCGGAGTCGAAAATAAAATCTCCCAATGTCTATTTTGATTTTTCTACCAAGAAGATTATTGTCATGGAACGGTTTGTGGGAAAAAGAGCAAAGGAAATTGTTGAAAACCGTGAGTTGTCTGTTAACCTGTCAAAACTTGGGGTAAATACCGTTCTAAAGCAAATATTGGTAGATGGTTTTTTCCATGCAGACCCCCACCCGGGGAATATTCTTTTTACTGAAGAAGGTGAAATCCTTTTTATTGATTTTGGTCTTGTCGGAAGACTTTCCCGCTCAATGAAATTCTATGTGGCGGATTTATTACGTGCAATTGCAGAAAGGGATAGTGAAGGAATAGTACAAACAATTCTTGAGCTCACGCCACATACCCCTGGATTAGATAAAAACAAACTGGAAATTGAGGTGATGGAAATGCTTTCACCATTTTATGGAACTGCATTAGAGGATATTCGGATGAGCGATTTTCTGGGGGATTTTTTTCTGCTTATTCGTGACAATAACCTTGAGATTGACTCAAATTTTACTTTTATGCTTAAAACACTTGTTACAATCGAGTCGTTGGCAAGAACCTTAAATCCAAATATTAACCTTGTTGACGAAGCCAAACCTTTTTTGCAGAATTTATTCCTGGAACGATTTAACTTTTATGGCATTTTAAAAAGACTCCTTTTTGGTAACCGGTATCTCTTGAAAATATTTCAGGGTTTTCCCGGCAGAATTGACACTATTTTGCATAAACTTGAAAAAGATCTACTGCGGATAGAGTTTAAACATGTCGGACTTGAAGCGTTAATTGAAAAAGGTGAGAAGTCGGTAAACAACCTGACGTTGGGAATTATTATTTCCTCCATAATTGTTGGAGCTTCATTAATTGTTTCGATGAAAATACCTCCCTTAATTGCTGGAATATCTGTTCTTGGAGGAATTGGATTTATTCTTGCCTTTATTTTATTGATTGTTTTGCTCTTAAGAATTCTTCGAGGATAGCTTTTTATAAGCTTTTGCCATTCAGCACATCTTTATATACAATATCTCTTTACAATATGTATGAAATGATGAAAAAAATACTATTTATCTTTGTTTTTCCTTTTTTCCTTCCCCTTGTTGCTCAGGCAGAATGTGTCTCGGGCGACTGTAAATCAGGTGAAGGAAAATATCATTGGAACAGTGGAAGTACTTATTCTGGTAACTGGGAAGAAAGTAAGTTCAACGGTCAGGGTACCTTTGTCTGGAGCAATGGAAGTAAATATGAAGGGAACTGGAAGAATGGACGAAAAAACGGGGAGGGGACTTTTTCATGGAGCGATGGCAGCAGGTATGAAGGTTCATGGAAGGATGACAAAAAAGAAGGAAAAGGAAAATATTTCTGGAAGAATGGGGATACCTACGAAGGTGAATGGAAAAACAATGTAAAAGAAGGTCAGGGAACCCTCACGCAAAAAAATGGCTATATATATACCGGGGGATGGGTTAATAATAAAAAAGAGGGCAAGGGGATTTTAAGTCACACTAACGGCTCAAGCTATTCTGGCGACTGGCAGGCAGGAAAAAAACAGGGAAAAGGGGTAATGGTTTGGTCAAATGGAAACAAATATAAAGGGGATTGGAAAAATGACCTGATGGATGGTCACGGTGTTATGTTTACTTCCAATGGAGAAAAATATTATGGGTTCTGGAAACATAACAAAAAGAACGGGTTTGGTACATTTATTTGGTTTAACGGTAATGTTTTTACCGGTATTTGGAAAAATGACCTGATGTCACAAAAAGGAACCTTCACGACGGTTGCAAAATTAAAGGAAAAGGGTAGTTTTAACTTTGATGAAAATGTTTTTACCAATAATAAAGTGGTGGAGGATGAAAGTTCCGGCGAAAATATGGCTTTTATCGAAAGTGTACAAGAGATAAAAGACGACGGTTTAGGGGAACAGGAAAACAAATCAGAATTTGAGGAGAATGAAATGAATTCTTTGGATGAAAAAAAGAACGAAGAATACGTCGAAATTAAAACCTACTCTGAAATTAATCAGGAAAAGTTAAAGGAAAAAATTGCGATGTTGGAAAAAAACAGTTCCACCGCAATTGAAATAGATATCAACAATAAACTTGAGCGCAAGCAGGAGGAAGACTATGTTTATACAGGAGGAAATTCTCAACTCGTTGAGTTGGAAATAGGGGGCACATATAAAGTAAACCAAAGAACTCCCGTGTTGGTGGAAGTACAAAGGGGAGAATCAAACCTGAAAAAGTTTTCGTTTTTTAATCCAGGGCAAACCTTTACGGTTATTTCCGGCAAAAAATCAAGAAGAACAACACTTTATCAAGTACATTTTAATAATGACCAAAAAGGTTGGATTAACAGCAAAACATTAAAGGAATCAATGATAGAAATACTTCTTGCCAATTAAGGGGATGGGAAGTTTCCCCTTTCTCCCGACACATACAATGATGCTTTATAATATACTGCTTTTCAATACAATTCATGCAACGGAGAAATAATGTCTGATTTGACAATGCTTGGCAATAAAACTGAGGCGGCTGGGTCGCCTGAAAAGGCAATAATTGAGGCTTTCGACAACAAATATAAACGTCCTTATCTTATTACGTTTGAGGCGTTTGAGTTTACATCGATGTGTCCGGTAACCCATCAACCAGACTTTGCAACAATTACCATCAGCTATGTTCCCAAGGAAAAATGTGCTGAAAGTAAATCATTAAAGCTTTATTTGCAGTCCTTCAGGAATGTTGGAATGTTTCATGAAGAAATTGTCAACAAAATCCTTGATGATTTTGTTCGATTTGTGGAACCACAGGAAGTTACCGTAAAAGGTGATATGAATCCTCGCGGCGGAATTTCAATTGCCGTTGAGGCGAGTTGGGTGAATGAGTAGAAGGGTATATAGATAAATGGAGAGAAAAGTTAATAGGTCTTAACCTTTAACTATTCACTTTTAATCAATAATTAAATAAA
>JADGAW010000295.1 GCA_015231815.1 Nitrospinota bacterium | reverse complement strand
CTCCCGGAAAAATACCAAAGAAGAGAGTGCCCCAGACCGAAAAAACCAGTACCGAAAGAACTCCGGTTGTAATTTTTGGTTTAATTATGAAATCAACCTGTTTCATATACATCATTACGGTAACTCTCATATAGAAGAATACAGAAATAACGGAGTTAATAACTGCGATAACAGCGAGTATTATATAGCCGGACTTTATTGCAGCTCCGAAGATATAAAACTTACCAATAAATCCTGCAGTTGGAGGAACACCTGCTAATGAAAGCATAAAAACCGCCATAGCAAATGCTAAGAATGGATGTTTAAAGGCTAAGCCTGAGTAGTCTTTAATTTCTAAGAACTCCTTATCTTTATGCGCTAAAGAAATAACAATGGCGAAAGCTCCAAGGTTCATAAAGATATAAGCAAAGAGATAAAACATGATTGATGCAATACCAAGTTCGTTTCCTGCCACAATTGCCACGAAAATATATCCGGCATGAGCAATACTTGAATAGGCAAGCATACGCTTGATATTTGTCTGAAAAACTGCAGCAATATTTCCAAGAGTCATTGTAACTGCCGCCAAAACCCAAAAAAGCATTGTCCATTGTTCCTGAACACTCGCCAAGGCTTCATGTAAGACTCTAATAAAAACTGCTAAGGTTGCAATCTTGGGGCCGATGGAAAAGAATGCTGTAATCGGTGTTGGAGCACCTTCATAGACATCTGGAACCCAAAAATGAAAGGGAACAAGTCCGACTTTAAAGGACAAACCAATGACTAACATTGCAATTCCGAGCCAGACCATTTGTGATAGTTCAGGTGTTTGTTTGAAATATTCCTTGATTTCAAGAAAGTTCAGTGAGCCTGTTACACCATATAAAAGAACAATACCGTAAAGTAAAAAACCTGAGGAAAATGCACCCAGAATGAAATATTTAATTGCCGCTTCTGATGAAGAAAACTTGTTTATATTTAATCCTGCAAGGAGGTAAGAGGAAATTGCAATCGTTTCTATCCCAACAAAAAGGAGCACTAAGTCGTTTGCTGAAATAAGAAAGAGCATTCCAAGCGTTGCAAAAACAATGAGAGAATAAAATTCTCCATGTTTTATGTCCTGATCTTCAACATAATTCATGGAAATCATTATGACAATCGCTGATCCAAGCAGAGCAATCAGCTTGAAAAATATTGCATAGTGGTCAACAACAAACATCCCGAAGAAACTAACCTGAGGATGCCAAATTTGAAGAACGCAAAGAAAGCCCGTTGCCACAAAACCAGCTATCGCAATTCCTCCCAGCTGTCTATTTCCAAATGCTTTAGGAAACAAATCGGCAAGAATAAGTGCCAGCCCAAAGATAGCAAGGGTAATTTCCGGCATTATTGCGCCAACGGAAATATCAAGAGTATTTATATCAATTGGTGTCATTATTTTTTATTATGCATTTCAGCAACAACTACAGTTCTCTTACCTTCTACCTGAGTAAGAAGGTTTTTGACTGATGTTTCCATTTTCCCAATGAGAGCGTTGGGGTAAAGTCCAATCCAGAAGATAAGAACTGTTACCAATACCATAGAAGCAACTTCTCTTTGGTTTAAGTCTTTTAATATGGCATTTGCCTGATTAATAATTTTTCCAAACATAACTTTTTGAAACATCCAGAGCATATAACATGCTGATAATATTACTCCGGTAGCAGTTAAAATTGCTGTAATAGGGAACATGCCAGCAGCATCTTCATATTTGAAAACTCCTAGGATACAGAGAAATTCACCGACAAATCCGTTCATTCCGGGTAACCCCACTGAAGCAAGAGTTACAATAAGAAAAAAAACGGCATAAACGGGCATTACCTTGGTTAATCCACCAAGTTCACTTATCATTCTGGTTTTTCTGCGCTCATAAACCATTCCTACAAGCATGAAAAGAGCACCGGATACAATACCGTGGTTAACCATATGAAGAATTGACCCCTCCATCCCCTCAGCATTCATGGCAAATATTCCAATCGTAACAAAACCAAGATGACTGATACTGGAATATGCTACCAGTTTTTTCAAATCTTCCTGAACCATTGCTACAAGAGCTGCGTAAATAACACCAATTACCGAGAGAGCAAAAATAATGGGAATAAATGTATAGCTAGCATCAGGAAAGAGAGGAAGAGAAAAACGTACAAAACCGTATGTCCCCATTTTTAGCAGAACTCCAGCAAGAATTACCGAACCGGCAGTTGGTGCTTCAACGTGAGCATCGGGCAACCATGTATGAAAAGGAAACATGGGTACTTTAATGGCAAATGCAAGAAAGAAGGCAAGAAATAACCAAATCTGTACTGTATGAGACATGCTTGTATCATAAAGCTTCAGCAGATTAAAGGTCAGTTCTCCTGTTTGTTGAACGTTAAGAAAAACAAGAAAAAGAATTGCAATCAACATCAGCAATGAACCAGACATCGTGTAAAGAAAGAACTTAATTGCTGAATAAACCCTTTTTGGTCCACCCCAAATGCCAATCATAAAATACATGGGGATAAGCATAGCTTCCCAGAAAATAAAAAACAGAACCAGATCAAAGGCAAGAAATGTTCCCAACATTCCTGTTAAAAGAACCATCATTGCTATCATGAACTCTTTACCGGAATGCTTGATATCAGTCCAAGCAGAAGATATTGCCAGTATTGTCAGGACATCAGTGAGGAAAATAAGAAAAAGCGAAATTCCGTCAACACCAACAAAATATTGGATGTTAAGGGTTTCAATCCATGAATATTGCTCAACAAACTGTAAATCAGCAACGGTTGAATCGTAAGCTGTATAAAGGGGGAGCATTATAATGAGATCAAGAACGGTTACTCCCAGCCCAAAGCTTTTAATAAATTCCTTTTCCGATTTGTCAACAAAACAGAGTATTACTGCCGCAACAAGCGGGAGAAATATTATTAAAGACAAATATGCGTGTTCAGAAACCTGTATATTCATAATGATTGAACAATAAAAAA
>JADGAW010000294.1 GCA_015231815.1 Nitrospinota bacterium | reverse complement strand
ATTAAAATTATGATTACGGTAAACACCCACGAAGCAAAAACAAGGTTGTCTGAGCTATTAACCAAAATAGAACAAACAAAGGAAACTGTTCTTATTTGCCGCAATGGTTCTCCTGTTGCAGAACTGCATTCCTGGAAAAAAAACTAACGACCCTTTAAAGCAAAACCCAAAGCTTAAAAAAGTAATCTTTAACGAAAGCCCTTCCCTTCCCCTGAATGAAAGCGAATGGCCATCAAGGATAAAATAATATGCTCATTCTTGTTCTCAAATAGAAATATTAAGCTAATGTTATTAAGCCATCCAAACTTAAGTGAAATAAATTTATTATGAGCTTTGCATGCCCGCATCTTGATATGGAACATGATTATTGTGTCAGGTTGAAGGAAAAGTGCGTGCTAGGAAGACCGGGCTGTGTTTTGGGAAGCAGTGCTGTTACTTTCAGTGAAAGCGTTGAAAGACAACAGGAAGAAGTAAAGAAAAATAAAATGGCAAAAAAAAAGCACAGAGGTCGTTTATGACCTCTGTGCCTTAGTAATAGTAAAAATCAACGTCTCAGAAAGGTTTTGAAAAGACCTCTCATTCAACATTACTCTCTGCTTTCTCCAAGAAATCGTAAGAGCATCAAAAAGAGGTTTATGAAGTCAAGGTAAAGGGTTAAAGCCCCTGAAATGGCTTCTTTCGTATCTTCTTCGGTGCCTTCATTACCGATAATGTTCATTTCCTTAATTCTCTGGGTATCATATGCTGTCAGACCAACAAAAATTAAAACGCCGGCACAGGAAATAAACCAGTGAAGCATTGAGCTTGCGAGAAAGATATTCACAATTGAGGCAATAATAATTCCAATTAATCCCATAAAGAGAAAACTACCCCATGAGGTAAGGTCTTTTTTTGTAGTGTATCCGTAAATACTCATGGCACCAAAGGTTAAGGCAGTAACAAAAAAGGTGCTGGCAATACTGGAAGCAGTGTAAAAAACAAAAACAAAGGAAAAAGTTACACCGTTTAACGCCGCATAACCGAGAAATACCGCCATTGCTTTTTGAGCCGACATTCTTTGAATAAAACCAGCAAGGTAGAAAACAAGACCCAACTCCGCAATAATTAAGGCAAAAAAGACAAATGAGTTGTTGAAAATCATGTTAACCATTGACTCTGAACTTGCCACAACCATTGCCACAATTGCCGTTAACGTAAGCCCTGTAGCCATCCAGTTATAAACCCGAACCATAAACCTTTGCTGTTCACCAGCAACAGCGGATGAGTTCATTGCATAAGCTGTTGATGCTTCTCTTTCTCTTAACATGGTTATTTCTCTCCCAAAAAGTTAATAAAATTTAAACCTGTAAGATAAATAAACCTTTTTATTATTCCGTCAAGCTCTTATTTAATTTTAATATGGTGTTTCATCGTAAACATATTTAATCCATTGGGAAAAGAACTCTGTTCTGTGACTTCTCCACCGATTAACAGGTTTTTCGATATTTACATTAACAGGATATTCAACATCTTTTCTCCCGATCTTTATATCTCTTTCATATTCTTCTTTAAAACGTTCAGGCTCATACTCCGGGTGTCCAAGGTGCATTAAAAAACGTTGGTTAAATGACTCAAAAATTGTGTAGCCGCTGTCTTCGTTGTAGGCAAGAAGATTAACGATTTTGTTATCTCGGGCATCCTCAAGAACCTTATCATCAATTCCTGAATGCCGACTTTGTGGGCAGAGGAAAATATCGTCAAGTCCTCCAACTATCGGATGATTCGTATTTAAGTTTTCTGTTTCATACACGCCAAAAATTTTTTTCTGGCACATTACTTTTTCAATGCCCAGAAATTTAGCCAGAGCCATTCCACCCCAACAGATACCAAGGGTTGAAGCAATATTTGATTGAGCAAAGGTCATAATTTCCATCAACTCATCCCAGTAGGTTACCTCTTCATAAGGCATTTCCTCCACCGGGGCTCCGGTAATGATAAGTCCGTCAAGATGCTTGTCTTTTGTTGCCTCCTCAAAAGAAATATAAAGAGAATCCAGATGAGATATGTTACTGCTGTGATATGCGTGGGTATTGAGTCTAAGCCAAATAGGTTCAATTTGCAAAACAGATCTGCCAAGAGGATAAAGAAGGCTGAACTCATAGCTTTCAGCCTTTGGCATAACATTGAGAACGCCAATCCTTAAAGGTCTAATATCCCTTCTGTCAGCCTCTTCCTTTGTGAGACAAAGAATTCGTCTCTCTTCAAGAGCCTTTTTCTTATGGTAGTCTTTTGATAAAACAACTGTCATCTAACTACACGCAACCTTTAATGCGCCCTCAATATCATCAATAATATCGTCAATATGTTCAATGCCAATGGATAGTCTCACTAAATCAGGTGAAATACCGCTCTCTTTTTGCTGTTCCTCTGTCAACTGTGAATGGGTTGTCGTTGCTGGATGAATTGCAAGACTTTTAGCATCTCCCACATTTGCAACATGAGAGAAGAGTTTCAGGTTATCAATAAACTTCGCACCAGCTTTGCTTCCGCCTTCAATACCAAAGACAACAATACCTCCATAGCCGTTTTCATAATTCCGGGCAGTGGTGTGGGAAGGGTCATCCTGAAGTCCCGGGTATCTCACCCATCGCACCATTTCATGTTTTTTCAGGTGCTCGGCTACTTTCATTGCGTTATCACAATGTTTTTGCATTCTTAAGGGAAGGGTTTCCAATCCTTGAAGAAACATCCATGCATTATCAGGACTTATACAAGCTCCCAGATTTCTTAAAGGAATAATTCTCATTCTTAAAATAAAAGCTACCGGGTTTAATGGTCCAAGATCATGAGCAAACCGCAACCCATGATAAGAATCCTCCGGTTTATTGTAAAGTTCGAATTTCTCGTCGGTCCAGTCGAAGTTACCTGCATCAACTACAATTCCACCAATAGCTGTACCATGACCTCCAATCCATTTCGTCAGGGAATGAATAACAATATGTGCTCCATGCTCAATGGGTCTGAAGAGAAAGGGGGTGGTAAAGGTAGAATCCACT
>JADGAW010000293.1 GCA_015231815.1 Nitrospinota bacterium | reverse complement strand
TAGCAAAACTGATATTCCCTAAAAAAAACAAACATATTATAACAAAAGTATATTTGATACAATTCAATAGATTCATTAATATAATTTCTTAACTAAATCAACTAATCTTAATTATACATTTTTAACAATATTTTTCAAATCTATATCAAAATCGTTGGTAATAAGAAAAGATGGTTGTTCTCTTCCGTGTTCAGTTAGTACTACTTGACGAACCTTACCATTATAATTTCTTAAATTACAAAATTCATCATATACTTTTATTTCTTGATGTTTTCTATTCTTTCCTTCAACTTTAACTTTCTGCCATTTGTTTTCAGATAAATTTCTTATATCCTCTATCATTTTAGCACCTCTTCTTCTGAGAGTTAAAAACTTTATATTATCTTCATTTGATGAGCGACAATTATAAATCCCGCCTAACGACAATTAAATTTCCCGTTTGAAAAAGAACAAGATAAACTATTCAAGCAAACAAAGAAGGAGGAAAAGCTTGGATGGTAAATGACAAACAGATAAGGAGGTTAAAGTTACTAATGAATGAGGGAAAAAACTTAAAGGAAGCATCAGTGAAAGCGGGATTGGATGAAAAGACAGCAAGAAAATATATAAAAATGGGAAAAAGTCCAAATGAGATAGTAATAGAGCATAATTGGCGAACAAGAGAAGACCCATTTGAAGATGTATGGGAAGAGATTGAAAATTTGCTTTCAGAAAACACAGGATTAGAAGCAAAAACGATATTTGAGTATTTTCAGAGAGTATACCCAGGAAAATATATGGATGGACAGCTAAGGACATTACAGCGTCGAATAAAGATATGGAGAGGAATAAATGGTCCATCAAAAGAAGTATATTTTGAACAGGAATATATAGCAGGAGAATTGTGTCAGTCTGATTTTACAAGGATGAAAAAAATAGGCATAACAATACAGGGACAAGAATTTGAGCATATGGTATATCACTTTGTGTTGCCGTATTCAAATTGGGAGACAGGAAGCATATGTTTCTCAGAAAGTTTCGAGAGCTTAAGTGAAGGGCTACAAAATGCGTTATTTGAGTTAGGAGGGGTCCCCAAAGAGCATCAAACAGACAGATTAAGTGCAGCAGTACATAACACAAAAAAAACAGAAGAATTTACGGAGAGATATGAGGGACTCCTAAAATATTACGGAATAAAAGGGAAAAAAATACAAGCAGGTAAAGCCAATGAGAATGGAGATGTAGAACAGCGTCATTACAGGTTCAAAAAAGCATTGGAACAATCATTAATGTTACGAGGCAGCAAAGAATTTACAAGCAGAGAAGAATATGAGTCATATTTGAAAAGGTTATTTAAGCAACTAAATACGGGAAGAAGAGAGAGATTCAAAGAAGAGCTAAAAACATTGAGATGCTTACCAGAAAAACGAATGGATATGCACAATAAGATAAAAGGAATAAGAGTCAGCCAGGGCAGTACAATAAGAGTAAAACATAATACATACTCAGTGCATAGTAGATTAATTGGGGAGTTAATAACGGTGTTGTTGTATAGTACATATTTAGAAATATGGTATGCTCAAAAGTGTGTAGAAATAATACCGAGGTTAAGAGGTGAGAATAAGCATTACATTCAGTATAGGCACATAATTGATTGGCTAATACGCAAACCTGGAGCATTTGCTAACTACCGTTATCGTCATGATTTATTTCCAACTCATCGTTTCCGCATGGCTTATGATGCCGTAAAGGAAAACCATGGAATAGAAGGAGATAAAAAATATTTAAAGATTTTATATTTAGCTGCTTATGAAAGTGAAGATGCAGTAGACAAAGTGCTAGAGTATCTTATAAAGAATGAAGAATCAATAACAGTTGAAAAGGTAGAAACCCTTGTAAAGTCTACCCAACAATTACCTTGCGCAAAAGATATTTCCATTAAAAACGTGGATATAAAGGCATACGATGAGCTGTTAAGTTGTTCAGGGGGTGGCATGTGATAACTCAAAAAGAGACAGCAAAGAATATAGCGTACTACCTTAAACATTTGCATTTGCCAACAATAAGAGAATGTTATCAGGAAAAAGCGGAAATAGCAAGGCGTGAATCGTTAAGCTATGAGCAGTATCTGTTGGATGTAGTAGGAAGTGAATATGATGAAAGAAAACAAAAACGAATTGACAGGTTATTAAGAGAATCAAAGTTACCGTTAGAAAAAAGTATGGAAAACTTTGACAAAAAACGCTTGCCCCATAAAGTTAGTACTCAAGTAAGTGTTTTAACAGAAGGTGGCTTCTTGGACAGGTGTGAAAATGTGCTGGTATTTGGCAATCCAGGAAGTGGGAAAACACACTTGTTGTGTGCAATTAGTAGAGAACTGATTTATAATGGACATAAGATTTTGTTTGTTCCATGCAGTATATTAGTACAGGAGCTATTAAAAGCAAAGGAAAACTTAAAATTACCTCAGTATTTAAAAAAGCTATCTAAATATCATGCCTTGCTAATTGATGATATTGGCTATGTAGAGCAAGATAGGAAAGAGATGGAGGTTCTTTTTACACTTTTAGCAAATCGTTATGAAAGAGGAAGTGTGCTGATAACAAGTAACCTTCCATTTTCAAAATGGGAGCGTATATTCAAAGACCCTATGACAACAGCAGCCGCAATAGACAGGTTAGTACACCACAGTATAATTTTAGAGCTAAACATATCAAGTTATAGACTTGAAGAATCTAAAAAGAGAAATACTAACAAAAAGGAATATGATTAATGCGATAGGATAACGGGAATTATAATTGTCGTTGAAAAGGAAAAGTAATTGTCGCTAGACATTCCGGCAATAATCGGCTTGAATTCCTGTAGGTACACCCATACCCATCCAGGGGCAAACTGAGACACAACATTTTGAGCTGTTTCACTTTCAGACTCGTCGGTAAAACCAAGCTGCTCAGGAAAGCTTACCTTTAAAGTATTTACAATATTTTTTGTAATTTCATCAGTTAGCTCCTGTTTCATCTTAGCAGTCAAGCTGCTAACACGTCCTTCTACTAATGGCATAA
>JADGAW010000292.1 GCA_015231815.1 Nitrospinota bacterium | reverse complement strand
TAATGATAAAAGGCTTACTGAATGTCTCGTTGAAACTGGTTCCTGTGACCTTTCTTACTTTATTCAGGGAAAAGCACGATTTAGGGTAAATGTTTTTTCTCAAAAGGCAAACTATTCCATTATTCTCAGAAAGTTGGAAACAGTTATTCCGTCATTAGCCCAACTTAATATGCCCGATGTATTTCAGGAGGTGGCAAAAGAAAAGAATGGACTGGTCTTAGTTACTGGTGCTACAGGTTCCGGTAAATCAACGACACTTGCTGCTCTTTTAAATGAAATGAACGAAAATAAATCAATTCATATTGTTACCCTTGAGGATCCTGTGGAGTTTGTTCATCCCCACAAAAAGGCAACCTTTAATCAACGTGAGTTAGGACAGGATTGCGATAGTTTTTCTAACGGACTAAGAGCCGCACTTCGTCAGGCTCCAAAAGTTATTCTCGTGGGTGAGATGAGAGATAAAGAGACGGTTGAAATCGGTCTGGCAGCTTCGGAAACAGGTCACTTGCTTTTAAGTACTCTTCATACAGTTGATGCAGGACAAACAATAAACCGTATTGTTGGTATGTTTGATAAGGAAGAAGAGCAACAAATTCGTATCAGACTTTCAGAAACAGTACGATATATTATTTGTCAAAGACTTGTACCAAAAATTGGTGGAGGTCGAGTTGCAATTCTTGAAATCATGGGTACGAACCTTAGGGTAAAAGACTCCATTCTTAACGGTGAATCAGAGGGAAAAACCTTTTATGAAATTATTGAAGCATCAGCAAGTTATGGTTGGCAGACCTTTGATATGGCATTAACTCAGGCTTTTGGAAAAGGATTAATTACGGAAGAAAACGCTATGGCTTATGCTTCGAGAAAAGCAGTTGTAGGAAGAAACCTCGATAAAATCAAGGCTGAAAGAGGTGAGAAAACAACCGACATTGAAAATCTCTCCATGGATTTTAAGGAATAAATAGGTAGAAGGGTTGATGAGTAAAAGGGTAGAAGGGAAAAAGAGTTGTTTGAAAAATCCATTTACCTTAAAGCGGCACAATCGTTAAAGCCTATAATTTACAACATAACATTGAATATTATTATTTTATGACGCTAAAAAAAACCCCCTTGCATGAAGAACATATTAAGTTAGCAGCAAAAATGGCTCCTTTTGCCGGATACGATATGCCCGTTAGTTACGCTGGAATTATCGAAGAGCACTTAAATGTAAGAAATAATGTTGGTATTTTTGATGTTTCTCATATGGGCGAATTTCTTGTTACCGGAGCTGAGTCGGTTAATTTCCTGAATTATTTAACTGCCGGAAACTATGCAACTCTTAAAGATGGAAAAGCTCGCTACACACTGATGTGCAATAAAAATGGTGGAATTATTGACGACATTATTGCTTACCGTTTTAGTGAAACAGATTTTTTGGTTTGCGTAAATGCCTCAAATATTGAAAAAGACTGGTGTCAATTTAGTGAAGTTTCCAAAAACTTTCACGTTAATATAAAAAATATAAGTGATGAAACAGGGTTAATAGCATTACAGGGTCCATCAGCAAAGGAAGTATTAGCAGAAATTCTTGATGCAGAAACAGTTGATATGAAGCCTTTTTCAGTTAAAAGAACCTCGTATAAAGGTGAAACGGTTACTATTGCATCTACTGGATATACCGGAGAAAAAGGGTTTGAAATTTTTGCCTCTCCGGAAATAACAAGAGTTTTATGGCAGGAGTTTTTAACATTTTCGGATACATATAACCTTCAACCTATTGGTCTCGGAGCACGGGATACCTTAAGGCTTGAAAAAAAATACCCTCTGTACGGAAACGACATCAACGAAAATACTTCTCCCATTGAAGCCAATCTTGCCCGCTTTGTTGATAACTCTAAGGAAAGCTACATTGGAAAGGAAAGAATTTCCTCTGATTTATGCAATGGTGTTGAAAAACTATGGGTATTTTTAAAAGTAAACGACAAAAGAATTCCTCGATCAGGGTATAAAGTTTTTTCTAAAGACGTGGAAATAGGACATATAACTTCCGGGTCTTTCTCCCCTTCCCTTTCTTGTCCTATAGCTACTGCCTACGTTAAAAGTGAGTTTTCCCAACCAGGTAGCAAAATTTCCGTGGATGTCAGGGGTAGATACGTAGAAGCTGAGGTCTACGTGAATGTGTGAAACAGCACCGACGAAATATCTAAGGAGCATCTTCCATCGTATTGTGCAGCCCAAAGCTTTGTTTTCTGCTGAGTTTGCTGAAGCGTTGTGGGTGTGATGGAAAAAATTAACCGAGGACTTTGGAGAAGGACTCCTGTATTGCTTCCAAGCGAGCGTTTTCCAATTCGGTCAGATAGGGTTCTACTTTTTCCTGAACCCTTGAGTTATAGTTGTTGAGATCCTCTTGTGTCCTGAAGACATTATCCTCAATCGCATTGTTACCTTCTGGAAAACTGATATCTGGCCTTGCCATATTAACCTCCAAGATTATGAATATACATATCGAATTTTATTTCTTTGAGGGGGAAAACTTCGGTCATTTTACCATCTTTGGGGGGAATAGCCTGTGAACGATTAAAGTACCTGAGCCTTTCTGGATATATTGCCCAAATCAGTGAGTTTGCTTCCCTGATACTTGCCGTAGCATCGAAGATGAGCATCCCGAAGGTCTTTTTCATTTTCCACATGCTGAGGGTCGTGATTTCAGTAATCCATACAAATTTTGGCAAAGGCAGGGTTATGACTTTCGAGAACCCCACTCCTCCTTTTGCTCTACAAAACTTTCTGAAGGATTTTGAACTCGTGAGAAACGTTCGTAAGACGATTGTTTCATTTTTCAGCTCTTGCGGTATGGATATACCATCCTTTTGCAACGAAGCAAATATCCCCGATTGATTGTCCATAATAAGTTCCCATGCCTTGCTTTCCAAACCGTCACCTGTCATATATATTTTTTCGTAAAGGGGGACGACAAAGCCCTCAATATCCTTGAGCGACAACTGATCATTATTCGTCAAAATACAGTGAATATAAAGAGGTCTATCCCTTTCAAATCAATTCGCAAA
>JADGAW010000291.1 GCA_015231815.1 Nitrospinota bacterium | reverse complement strand
GCATAAAATGAATTATAGAGATACAAACCTAATGGAACCGCTACTTCCCTCTGAAGTCAGCCAAGTTAAATTGGATGACTTGGTTATTGAACTTGTAGCTAAAGCGAGTGAATTAACCGGTTGTTTAAACCCAATTGTTCGTGAAAGTATTGGTAAATTAGTGCGTTCTATGAACTGCTACTATTCAAACCTCATAGAAGGACATAATACCCATCCCCATGACATAGATGATGCTTTGGCCGATAAATATTCCCATGACAGTGAAAAAAGAAATTTACAGAAAGAGGCGGTAGCACATATCGCTGTTCAGGAATTAATTGATACTGATGAAGCCCCAGATGCACATCCGGCATCAAAAGAATTTATGCTATGGGTGCATAAAGAGTTTTCCTCAAGGCTGCCAAAAGAATTACTGGAGGTTGAAAACCCAAAAACAGGCAAAATACTTCAGGTTGTTCCCGGGAGATTTAGGGAAAACGATGTTATTGTTGGTCGTCATGTTCCACCTTCTCATATGGAGCTTGATTGTTTTCTTGACCATTTTACAGAAGTCTTTACTTCTCCAAGACTTACTAAAAGACAAGGGGTTATTGCTGTCGCTGCTGCCCATCATCGTTTGCTTTGGATTCATCCTTTTCTTGACGGTAATGGACGGGTTACACGGTTTATGTCTCATGCTATGCTTTTACGTCTTGGTATTGGCTCAAGCCTATGGTCTGTTTCAAGAGGATTGGCCCGCAAAGTGGGCAAGTATAAAGAGTTGCTTATGGCTGCTGATGCATCACGTTACAATGACCTTGACGGGAGGGGAAGTTTATCAGAGAAAGCATTATTAGAGTTTTGTGCTTTCTTTCTATCAATTTGTATAGACCAGATTGAGTATATGACTTCTATGATTCAACCAACAGAATTATTAAGGAGAATTGAGCTTTACGTAAATGATGAAATGACTGCTCGTCGGTTGCCAAAAGGAAGCTTTCCTCTATTACGAGAAGCTTTACTTGCCGGAGAATTTGAGCGGGGACGGGCAAGTGAAATTACCGGCTATAAGGAACGAGCTGCAAGAAAGATCTTATCCGGGCTAACCCAAAAAGGACTATTGGCTTCAAAAACACCCAAGTCTCCGGTTCGTTTGAATTTCCCTATTAATGTTGTTGGTCGGTGGTTTCCTCTGTTATACCCTCATAATTAAATGAGGTAGTGTTTCACTTTACTGCTCCCCATGAGTAGAATTTTTATTTTTGTATAGACTAAGCTTCCATATATTTGGAGTATATGGGGTTGGTGTAACTACAAACTTGAACCTTGCCTACCGTGGTTATCAAGTTGCTCATCTTTTTCTTTCACGTTCAAGTTCTACTGAGTGTAATATCGTTATATAAGGAGGTCTTGCAAACAACGAATCGTAATTTTTATTAAGGACAGTAAGTTCCTGTATTTTTTTTCTACTAATTGGCCAGATACATATTTATGCAATACGCTTTTTCCTGAATTCTTGTCTCGTCTGCTAAAATACGCTCTTCTTAGACAACAATAAAACAATATAAGCATGCTGACAAAAAGAATCATTCCCTGCCTAGATGTTAAGGACGGTCGGGTCGTGAAGGGAATAAATTTTGTAAACCTTCGGGATGCTGGGGATTGTGTTGAATGCGCCTCACGGTACGATGCTGAGGGAGCTGACGAGTTGGTGTTCCTGGATATCACCGCATCTCACGAAGAACGAAACACCATTGTTGATGTCGTAAAAAAAACAGCCGAAAGGGTTTTTATGCCTCTTACGGTCGGGGGCGGAATTTACAATCTCCAGCACATCGAAAACCTTTTACAGGTTGGTGCAGATAAGGTCTCCATTAATTCTGCAGCAGTTAAAAACCCCGACTTTGTTCGGGAAGCAGCCGAGCGGTTTGGTCGGCAGTGCATTGTCGTTGCAATTGACGCCAAAAGTAAACTTGAGGGAGAAGGTTGGGAAATCTATACCCACGGCGGAAGAAATAATACCGGAATTGATGTTATTGAATGGGCACAACGGATGGAAAGTCTTGGGGCAGGTGAAATTCTCTTAACCAGCATGGACCGGGACGGTACAAAGGCTGGCTACAATATCCCCTTAACGGCAGGAGTTTCTGATGCTATCGACATTCCGGTTATAGCCTCTGGTGGTGTGGGAACTCTTGAGCATCTGAAAGAAGGTCTGCTGGAAGGAAAAGCTGATGCCGCCCTCGCCGCTTCAATTTTTCATTACGGAGAGCATAGTATTCACGAGGCAAAGGAATATTTACGCAATCATGGAGTTCATGTGCGAATGTAAACTGTTTGTTCAGTTTTCCAGAGATAACCCCTCCAACAATAAATCAAAAACTTCCACGTCAACTCTTACCCTTTATTATTAAAGAAAAGAAGTGCTGCCGGGAGAAGAATAAGGTCGCCAACCATTCCACTAAAGATTGCCAGTGAAGCAAGAACTCCAAAGTGGTGAATGGGCAAAAATCCTGAAAAAATAAAGACGAGAAACCCGGTTCCTAAAATAAATCCTGAAATAAGTATGGGATTTCCGGTGATATTCATTGCCTGAACAACTGCTTCCTGAACATTTCCTGTTTTATTCAAAACCACCCTATAGCGGTAAATAAAATGAGCCGTTGCGTCAACCACAATCCCAAGAATAATACTGGCAATCATAATGGTTCCCACATCAAAGGAATAGTTAAAGGATCTAAGAGCAATAAGGCACATAAAAAGGGGAAAAAGGTTTGGCAACATGGCAATTAAGGAAAGTTTTACGTTCCTGAATAAAATAAAAAAACAAAAAGAAATAATGGCAAAACTTAGACAAAAACTTTCCAGAAGTGTTGAAACAAGATAGTCCTGTATATGCATAATGAGGGGGAACTGACCTGTTTCGACAATAGTGTATTCCTCGTAAAGGTTATATTTGGTAAATATTTTCTGAACTTCATCCCTGATTTGATTAAATTCATCGTTACCAACTGTTTTCATTTGAAGGGAAAGTCTTGCAAAACCTCTCTCCGGTTGCAAAAAAGCAGGAAGAAGATCAGGGTTTTTCTCAAAAATTCTTTTATTG
>JADGAW010000290.1 GCA_015231815.1 Nitrospinota bacterium | reverse complement strand
AAAAAATAAGTTTTCAGAAAATTTCCCTTTCACTCTTTACTCTTCACTCTTTACTCTTCACTCTTCACTCTTCACTCATCACTGCACTTCCATATCTTCGTGGGTAATATTTTTTGTAAAACAGAAAGATTACAACGAAAGTAAAGATATAATTTATTTTCATGTAAACTTTCTATCGCTTTACATATTTAAACCCTAACAGATAAGGCAAAGAGATAATGCCATTTAAAGAATTAAAGGTTGCCATTGTTCATTACTGGTTTGTAAACTGGAGAGGAGGCGAGAAGGTAATAGAATCGCTTTTAAAACTTTTTCCACAGGCAGATATCTACACTCTTTTTTATGACCCGGGAACAGTACCTGGCACAATAAAGCAAAATCATCGTATTATTTCTTCCTGCCTTAACAATTACTCCTTTTTAAGAAAAAACTATCAAAAAGTTTTTCCCCTTTACCCTCTTGGTATTAAATCTTTAAGTTTAAAAAACAAGAATTACGACTTGGTTATTTCCAATGAATCCGGTCCAGCTAAAGGCATTGAGCTTCCTAAAGGAGCAAAACATATCTGCTTTTGTCAAACACCGATGCGCTACTGCTGGGGATTTAGAGAAGAATATTTACGGGATCTCCCCTTTCCTGTCAGGCAAATAACTGACCTTCTTTTTGAAAGATTAAGAGAATGGGACAAAACGACTATTCATAATGTTGACCAATATTGGGCAAATTCCAATAATGTACAGGAGAGAATACAACGGTTTTATGGTCTTGACTCAATAGTCATGCATCCTCCGGTCGGCTTGGAACTTTTTGAAGATGCAGAGGATAAGAATTTTCATGAACAGGAACCTTTTTATCTTCTCTTTGGTGCTTTGACTCCTTATAAGCGGGCTGATATTGCCGTCAAGGCATTTAACAGTCTTAAAAGTAATCTGGTCATAATTGGAAAAGGAAGCGAGGAAAAAAAAATAAAAGTAATGGCAGCAAACAACATTATTTTAAAAGGAGCTTTACCCGATAATGAAATTAAAAACTATTTAAAACATGCCGAAGCCTTAATATTCCCCGGAGAGGAGGATTTTGGAATTGTCCCTCTTGAGTCACAAGCCCAAGGAACTCCTGTCATTGCCTTTGGTAAAGGCGGTGTACTGGATACGGTAAGACCTCACCCTCTTTCTCAAAAGAAGGGAGAAAAAGAAGTCCTGAACCCAACGGGGTTTTTCTTTCATGAACAAACTCCAGAATCTCTTTCAGCAGCAGTTTCTCAATTTGAAACAATCAAGAAAGATTTTAAAAAGGAAGAACTGGTAAAACATGCCCGAACTTTTGGGGAAGATATTTTTCTCAAAAGAGTCATATCAACAATAAAGGATTTTTTGGCAAATGAAATGAAAAAGTAAAACTGTATAAACAAGCAAAGGAATTTCCATTCTTTGTTTATCTGGGAAAGAGAATACAAGCATGAAAAACAATTCCATTGGGAAAATTAAAAAACTATCATCTATAATTATTAACTTTAAAAACTTTAGTCTGGAGAATTAATGTTTGATTTCGTAACAGAAAAAATGGTGCGCTGGTCAATAATCGGTGCAGTTGCAGGAACGCTTCTTGGTGGCGTTATTGGAGTTTTATGTGGAACAATTGGTCTCGTCGAAACGCAAACCGCAAGTGGAAATGTTTATAGCGCAAATAATGCAATGAAAGGACTCTCAATGGGTATGGCGTTTGGTCTTCCCATGGGAGTTTGTTTTGGAACGGTTGCAGCACTGATTGACCGGTTTAGCCCTCCTGAAAAAAAGGAAGAAAAAGATAAGAAGAACGATTAATCTTTTTACTCCTTTTAATTCTGCAACCCAAAACCTGTACCTCAACAAGAGTCCATAATGTTTTCTAACTTTCTCTATTTATTTGCCGCTTTACTGCTCTTTTCCACCTACTCACCAGACAACGAGTATGTCTTCAGTGCAGTTGATATTCTTTTTTTAGGACTCAACCTTTTTATATTTTCCCGTCTTTGCATTTCCCGGTTTAAGGTTTTGGACATTGCAATGGAAAACAGCATCTTTACCCTAAAGACACAAACAAAGTATCACGATATTTCTACGTTTCTCATGACCCTTTCTGTTGTTTTTTATTTTGTAGCTATTTATTTTCTTCACCTTAAGGAAATTATTTTTCAGGTAACAGGTTTCCCCAAAGATTTTTTCCTCAACGACGTTCTCGGGCTCGCATTTTTCTTCTGCTACTTCTATTCATTTTGGAATAATAGTTTCCCCTATCATGCCCGACTTTTTAATTCTACAATAGACAGAGACGAATATGTAAAATCGCAGTTTAAGTTCAATGTACCAATACTTGTTCCATGGTTTTGTATTTCCCTGCTTTTTTACTTCATGGAAGAAACACTTATTTCATTTAATATTACCATTAACCAAAATCTTAAAGACTTTATTGTCCTTCCCCTCTTTTTCTTAACAGTGGCTATTTTTATGCCTCTCATTATAAAAAGAATGTGGGGGTGCGAATCAGGTTCTGGTTCGGAAACAGTTCAGGAACTTGAGACTTTTTGTCGAAGTAAGGGGCTAAAGTTTAAGGCAATCCTGATTTGGAACGTTTTTGAAGGAAAACTTTTTACTGCTGGAATAATGGGGTTGGTAGCACGTTTTCGCTACATTCTCATAACACCCGTCATGCTTAACAGTCTTACGATGGAAGAGTTGAAATCAGTTCTTGCCCATGAAATTGGACACAATAAAAACCATCACATGAATTTTTTGCTCTTTTTCTTTCTTGGTTTTATTTTAATTTCCATTAACTACCCCAACTTTCTTTTTCTTTTTATTCAATACTCGAGCATTCTGGACATCGATTGGTTTTTACATCTCTTTGAGGAAAACAGCACCTATTTTTCCCTTTTTTGGGTAACGGTACCAATTGTTCTTTTATTGATTATTTATTTCCGGTTATTTTTTGGCATTTTCTCCCGGGCTTTTGAGCGGGAAGCAGACATTCATAGCCTTCAACTTATGGGAAGTGCCGATGGCATAGTATCTTCTCTGGAGAAAATTGGTTTTTACAGCGGAGACATTAGGGATATGCCTAACTGGCAT
>JADGAW010000028.1 GCA_015231815.1 Nitrospinota bacterium | reverse complement strand
ACAGAACGAACAGCATCGCCAATAGGGTCGTTTATATCATCTCCTTCAATTAAAACGGCAAAAATAAAGCTTCCCACCATTAACGTTGCTTACCCTTGGGATCCTGAAAAAGAAGTACCTCCCTCCGAGGCTTTTGAAAATATTGATTCAGTTATAAACCTTTCTGGTGAAAATATTGCCACTGGTCGTTGGACAGAAACAAAAAAGAAAAGAATTCGTAATTCACGAGTAATTGGAACTCAAAATCTTGTAAAAGGAATGGCAGAAGCGAACAATAAGCCAAAGGTTTTTGTATCCGCTTCTGCTATTGGTTTTTACGGTGATCGAGGGGATGAACTCTTAAGGGAAGGGTCGGTTCCCGGAAGTGGTTTTTTAAGCGAGAGTTGTCAGGAATGGGAAATGGAAGCTTTGAAGGCGAAGGATTTTGGTATCGAGGTGGCTATCGTGCGGACAGGTATCGTATTGGGAAAAGGTGGAGGTGCTTTGGGGAAAATGTTGCCAATATTCAAAATGGGACTTGGTGGAAAACTAGGGAGTGGTAATCAGTGGATGAGTTGGATTCACATTAAAGATTTATCGGAAATTTATCTTTGTGCGGCTGAAGGAAAATGTCTTGGGATAATTAACGGAATTTCTCCAACTCCTGTTACAAACGAAGAATTTACCCGTGTTCTTGCAAAAGTATTAACGTGCCCGGCAATTTTTCCTGTTCCTGAACTTGTTTTAAAAATAGTGTTGGGGGAAATGTCTCAAATACTCACTTCCAGTCAATATGTTGTTGCCGATGCTGTTAGGGAGTGTGGCTTTACTTTCCAGTATGAAAATCTGGAAAATTCCCTTATGGATATAATTTACAACCTTTAGAGGATGGAAGGATTTGATTTTGTGTCGTTACACAATACAGGACAGAATTTTTCTTCTTTTTTTGGGGGAAGTTTTATCCATTCAGGTTGTTTGTCTTGATTGAAAACATCTTTTAATGGAGCTTTTCCAAAACTTCTTGTAACCTTCTTTTTTCTGGTTTCGACAAAAACCTCTTCTTTTTTAATAGATTTTTTTACCGTTAAATCTGGCCATTGAGGTTTCTTTTTGGGGTCATAAACATCTTTAAGGGGCTTTTCACCGAATTTTAGTTTTCCTTGTTTTTTTTCAGTTTTTTTCCATGATTCCGGGTAAACCATCATCTGACCTTCAAAGGGCATTCCGTATGAGGAATTTTTGTCGGTATCAACCAGGTGTTCTTTTTTATTATTGGGGTCATAGGTCCAGCTAACCCAGGACTGTTCTTCTTTTGTATTTTGTTCATCATTTACCACGAGAGGAACTTCAGCAATTTTATTGAATTTTGCAATAACATCCTTTACTGCATGATCTTCATCGGGAGTACAAGCACCATTGATTTCATCTCGTATATAAATGGTACCGGAATAAGACATCTGTTTTTCCGGAAACCTAATTTCTTTCTTGTTCCAGAAGGTTTCAATTTTTTCTACAAGTTCCAAATCGTTTTTTTGATATGCAGACTCGAGAAGAGGTGCTGCTTCAGAGCATTTAACCGTAAACTTTTGTGAGTTTTCCTCTGCATGCAGGTTTCGTGGAGCAAAAAACAGGAAGGAAATTGCCAAAGTAGTAATTACCGTTCTCATAATTAATTTCCTTCAATGGTTTTCTCTTTATTGAGAGGTTTCCTTCAGTTTTTGAACCATTTCATCAACTTTGGATCTTAAGGAAGATTCAGGGTAATTTTCAATGAATGTTTCGAAAACTTTGCCTGCCATTTCTTTTCTCCCGAGGAAGTAATAACTGTATCCACTTTTCATTAAAGCATCCGGAACTTTGTTTCCTGCGGGGTATTCCTGAGCAAGTCTGTTGAAATAATGAAGAGCAGTTTTATAGTCTTTTTCCGCATAATATGTTTCTCCAGTCCAATAAAGGCAATTATCTGCAAAGGAATGTTTTGGATAGTCATGGAGAAATTGCTCAAATAATTCACGTGCTTTTTTATAGTCTCCATCAGTTACAGCGTTATATCCCATTTTATACAGTACTTTGGGTTGGTAGGATACTGTAGATTTTACCGGTTTTTCCATTACCTCTGATTTCTCAGGAGCTTTTGTTTTTATTGTGTTTTTTGAGATCTTGAATTCCTTGGATACGTCATTGCCCGTATTAATGATTATTTCTTCACGGGTTCTGGGCATTTTCTCCAGTTCCACCATTTTTTCCTTAAGGTTTGCCATTTCTATCAAGAGCTGTCTGTTTTGAATTTCCTGACTACTAAGGGCCTCTTTTAGCCTTTTAATCGTTTCATCTTCCTTTGGTCCCTCATCTTTCTTTTCAATTTCATAGCGTTTATTCATTGCTTCAACTTTTTTGACTTCATTTGTTCCGTTTCCACATCCAGGGAAAATAAAGAGGGAAAAAGATATAAGTAAAACTAAAAAATGGGATTTTTCCTTCATCTTCTTAAAACTCATTGTTACTATCTCGTCTAACTCTTTTTCTTCATTCTTTTTTTCTTCTTCAATGTATTGCATATGTTTTCTTTCTTTAAAGTTATCAATTACTTTTCTTTTTATGTAGGCTTTTAAAACGCTTTGCCGTTTTTCCTGAACAACAGTATCAATTTTTTCAATAAGTTCTTTTTTCTGTTGCATGTCATGTTTTTTTCCACTAAAAAACCAATCATAGAGAATCGCTGTCTTATTGTCGTATGAGGTTTTATATTTACCTTGCAAGTCTATTATTTTATTCTCAAAATCTTTTTTATATTCGTTGAGGGTATCAACTTCTTTTTTTTGAGCATTTGTAGCATGAGCAAGGTCTTTTTGACGCTCTTCTTCCTCTCTTTTCCTTACCTTATGAAGTGCTTCGAGAGAAAACTTAAACATTATACGATTAATTAAGAGTTCATAAGTTCAGCAAGTTGGTTCTTGCTTGTTTCAAAACTTCTTGATTCATTCATTCCCTGCCGTAAAAAGTTCTCTATTTTATCGTGCATTTGTATTGCACGGTCAATTTTCGGATTTGTACCCTTCACATAAGCTCCAATATTAATGAGGTCTTCTGAATCCTGATAAACAGATACCAGCTCTTTAAGTTGCATTGCCCATTTTTGGTGTTCAGGGGGAACTATTGCAACCATTGACCGACTAATACTGTTTAAGATATCTATTGAAGGGTATAAGCCTTTTGCTGCAATACTTCGGGAGAGAAAGATATGTCCATCAACAACAGAACGAACAGCATCGCCAATAGGGTCGTTTATATCATCTCCTTCAATTAAAACGGTAAAAATTCCTGTTATACTTCCTTTTCCCTTAACATTTCCTACCCGTTCAAGAATTTTTGGTATGGTGGAAAATACTGAAGGAGTGTAACCTTTTGTTGTTGGAGGTTCGCCGAGAAAAAGACCAACCTCTCTTTGTGACATTGCATAACGTGTAATTGAGTCCATCATCAACAGTACATCCTTTCCGGTGTCCCGAAAATATTCTGCAATAGTAATTGCAAGATACGTTGCTCTTATTCTTACCAGAGCCGGTTGATCTGATGTTGCAACAACAATAATTGATTTTTTTCTACTTTCTTCACTTAGGTTGTCATTAATGAACTCCATTACTTCTCTTCCTCGTTCTCCAATGAGAGCAATGACATTCACATCTGCTGTGGTATTTTTTGCCATCATTCCCAACAGGACTGATTTACCAACACCAGAACCTGCCATAATACCCATTCTCTGACCTTTTCCGATGGTAAAAAGAGAGTTGATTGAGCCAACCCCGACATCTAATGGGTCAGTTATAAGTCCTCGTTCAAGGGGGTTGAGAGGGTCTTTATAAAGGGGAATTTCCATCTCAGCCGAGGGAACATAATTCCCCTCATCAAGGAACTCAGAGTTTCCGTTAATAACTCTTCCTAAAAGGTTTTCAGAAAGATTTACCATGGGGAGAATACTTTTTACCTTAACAATCATCCCTTTTTGAATTCCGATACTTTCTGAAAGGGGCATGAGGAGTACTTTATCATTTTTAATCCCAACAACTTCCGCTTCAACTTCTTTACCTCTGCCTTCTTTTGGGGAAATTGTGCAAACTGAGCCTACGGGGGTAAGGGGACCAGAACTTTCAACCATTAGACCTGTTACGCTGGTGACCTCGCCATTAATTTTAATGGGGTCAAGTTCATCAACTAAAATCCCGTATTTTTCAAAGTTGAGTGGTGAAGCTACTTCCTGAGTTTCCATGGGGTAATTTTAAGTTTGAACGTTAGAAGGTTAAAACGTCGTTTGATGGAAGATGTTAATGTTTTACGTATTTACTCTATTTCCTAAAGTCCTTGCTTTTGGTAGGTTTTTCTTAACATGTCTTCTACTTCTTCCATGCTGTTATCAATTTGAGCGTCAACTCTTCCAGTTTCAGAAATAACAATGCAACCACCACGAGCTATAGTGTCATCTTTTTCCATAACTACATTTTTCAAATCTTCCACATATTCCTGTAAATCAGGTTTACAACTTACAGCATAATCAAAGTCCTCAGGGTTGATTCTAATCGTCATTTTTTCTTTTTGAAGTATATTTCTGATTGCTGCCTTAATGACGTTAAGAACAACCTCACGATTAATCATCAGTTCTGAATGAACGACTTTTCGGGCAATTTTTAGAATCATTTCGACAATTTCGCTCTCACTTTTATGAAAGACTTCATCTCTTAAGGAACTAATATCCTCAATTCCTTTTTGAAAAAGGTTTAAGTAAACAGCAACAGATTTTTTGGCATCTTCCATGCCTTTTTCCATTCCTTCTTTGCAACCTTCTTCATAACCTTCCTCAAAAGCAGAACGTTTTAAAGCTTCAGCTTCACTTTCTGCTTGAGCAAGCGTTGCTTTTGCCTTGTCAAACATTTTCTGAGCAGCGGTTTTGAGTTCTTCATTTAAATCACCTTTATAATCAACTGCTCTGAAATATGCTGTTGTTGATTGATCATCAAATTCACGGGAAAAGAGTTCTTTATTTCTTTTTTCTGCAATTGCTTTTTCTAATTCCGTAAACCCTTCAAATCCGAACTCTTTTATCGAATGAATAGTGTCTGCCTGTTCTTCAGTCTTAATAAATGTTGAATGATTAGACAAGTTCCTCACCTCCACCGGATATTGTTATTTCACCTTTTTCTTCCAGATCTTTAACTAATCGAATAACTTCCTGTTGAGCACCTTCAACATCAGAGAGTTTAACCGGACCCATTGCCTCTAAATCTTCTCTCATCATTAATGCAGCACGTTCAGAAACGTTACGGAAGATTTTTTCTTTGAGACCTTCTGATGCTGTTTTAAGGGCAAGAACCAGTTTGTTTTGGTCAATTTCCTTAAGAATAGCTTGTAAATCTCTGTCGGAAAGTTTGAGAATATCTTCGAATACAAACATTAACTGCCTGATTTCTTCTGCCAGGTCAGGGTTATTCCCCTCTATTTCGGCAAGAATAGATGATTCTGTCGCTCTATCAAGTGCATTGAGTACCTCAGCAACATTTTCAATACCGCCAACTTTAGAACCTTCCGCCGCCCCTGTGGTTCTGAATTCAGTTGCTAAGGCTTCATCAAGTTCTTTAATAACAAGAGGAGAAATTCTTTCCAGAGTTGCAAGTCTTAAGGAAACGTTCCCTCGAATATGCTCCGGGAGCATTTTAATAACTTCAGCAGCAGTTCCAGGGTTCAAATGGGCAAGTACGATAGCTACTGTTTGTGGATGCTCACCTTTTAAAAAGTTGGAAATTGTTGTTGGTTCCAACATTCTAATGGTGTCAAGTCCGCCTCCATATTCTCCAGAATCTTGGTCAGGGCTTCCAAGACGTTGCATGAAAAGCTGAACTTTATCTTTATCGTCATAGACGTTTTCCAGCATTTTCTTAACATAGTCAATACCACCGACAACCATTCCACCTTCACCCGTTTGCATGGAGGTAATGAATTCCTTACAAACGCTATCCATTTGCTTGGTAGCTACGTTACCCAACATTGACATGTAGTTACCAACCGTCGTCATTTCAAGATCTGACAATCTTGTAATAACCTGAGCCGACAATTCTTCTCCTAATGATAAGAGGAGAACTGCTGCTTTTTCCGGACCTGATAGAACGCTACTTCCTCTAGCCATTATGTGCTCCTTTTTGTTTCGTTAAAAGCTTCTTGTTTACTTTATATTCTAACATGACGGGTGTTTCTGAATATTAAAGATCCGGCTTTTCCCGTACCCATTTTCTGATAAATTCCGCAACTCTTTCTGGATCTTCTTTTGTTAATTCAGCTGCAAGTCCTCGGTAATCAACATGCTCTTGAACAGTCATTGATTCTTCAAGTTCTTTGTCTTCCATTTCAAGTTCAGCAACTGTTTTATGAGGCTCTTCTTCCTCAATAGTTACTGGTCCTGTTACCCACTTAAGCAATGGCTTAAGCACGAAGAGGAAGAGTATTATGATAATTAATGCTGTTATTGCATATTGTCCGTTGGCTATCCAGAATTCCTTCGACTGGAAGGATTCCATATCAGATATTTCTTTTTCAAGATGTGATGTATCAAAGGGTACGTTAGCAACCTCAATAGTATCACCTCTTTGAGTATTAACTCCGAGTGCTTTTGAAACAATCTCCTTGATTTTATCCAAATCACCCTGAGACCTTGGGACATATACCTCTTTGGCTGCGTCTCCTGTTCCCTGCATTTCGTATTTACCATCAACAAGTACCGCTACAGAGAGTTTTTGAACAGTTCCCATCGGTTTTGTTGTTCTTTTAACCGTTTTGGATATTTCAAAGTTAGTTACTGATGTAGATGAATTTGATTGTGCCGGATCTGTTTTTACTAGATTTACGTCTTGGTTATTACCACCAAGTGCAACTCCAGCCTGATTAGTTGTGGCTGTTTGAGTATTTGCTCCTCCTGTTTGATTTGCTGCTCCAGCAACATTGGTAACAACTCCAGGAACTCCCTTCACTTCAACAGCACCTTTTGAAGTATCTTCAGTTGTTGATTCACTCCTTGCTACCTGAGTATTCGGGTCATACAACTCTTCAGATATTTCCTGCTTTTGGAAGTTCATTTCAGCATTGAGTCGAACCACTGCTTTTCCAGGTCCAACAATTCTTTCTAACATACTGGTAACTCTGTCCTGCTCTCTTTTTTCATAATTCTTTTTAAGTTCCATTTGAGTGTTGACTAACCTGCTTCCCTCATCAGCTTCTTTACCACCTGCGAGAATGACTCCATGGGTATCAACAACGGTAACATCTTCTGCATGAAGACCAATTACTGCACTTGAAACCAAATGGACTACGCCATCAACCTGTTTTGGTTTTAGTTTAATTCCGGGCTTTATCTTTAAAATAACTGATGCTGTGGCAACCTTTTGGTCTTCAATAAATAAAGACTCCTTGGGAACCGTAATATGAATTCGTACATTTTCAACTTCTGGGAACTGTTTAATGGTTCTAGTAAGTTCTCCTGTTAATGCTCTTTGATAATTTATTTGTTGAATGAATTCAGTTACTCCTAATTTGCTCTCATCAAACAGCTCAAAACCAACGCCGTTTCCTTCTGGAAGTCCTTCTGTGGCGAAAGCAATTCGTAAGTCATATACTTTTTCCTGAGGAACAAATATTGTTGTACCTCCACCAGAAAGCTTATATTTAACTCCCTGTTCGTTAAGTCTTTGAACAATGAGCCCGGCATTTTGAGGGGTAATATTGGAATATAAAACCTGAAAGCTTGGAGTTGTTGCAAACATGGTGATGACAATCATGCCGGAAATTATTCCGACTATTCCACCGATAATTGCCAGCTTTTTTTGTATTGCCAGCTCGTTGAATTGGGTTTTAAATAAATTTATTTGATCAAGCATTATTTCTCTCCATAGAAATTAGTAATAAAGGCAATTTTTTCCTGTTAATACCTTTTAATTTTTTATTGAGCTAACGACAATGCCTTATTTGCCATACTCTTAGCCGTATTCATAACTGATATATTTGCTTCATAAGCTCTGGTAGTGTTAAGCATATCCACCATTTCAGAGACTAAACTGATATTGGGCATTTCCACGTAACCATCTCTATTTGCATCAGGATGCGCAGGGTCGTAAATAAGTTTTCCTGGTCCTTTATCTTCTACAACCTGTTCTACTTCAACTTTATGCAGGTTTTTGTCAATATTATTTAAAAGTACTTTTTGAAAGTTATCTACATTCGCTGCTTTAAAAACAACCGATTTCTTTTTGTATGGACCACCTTCTTCTGTTCTTGTTGTATTTACGTTCGCAAGGTTGCTGGAGATAACATTCATTCTTTCTCTTTGTGCTGATAGTGCTGATGAACTTATATCCATTGAAGTTAAAAAATCCATGGTAACTCTCCTTGTTTAATTAATATTACTTAACCCTCTGAACTCATCGCATATTTCAGCAATGCATATTTACTTGTTAAAAAAGCCAGAGTGGAATTGTAGTCGAAATTATTCTTACTAACGTTTGTTAATTCTTTATCAATATTTACATTATTTCCGTCAATTCTTGAAATTGGGTCGTTACTCTTCTTTATTTTTGGCGGAGAATAGGGCGAAAGATGGTTTGGATTTGTTTTTGTCAAAAATCCGGCATCACCTTTTTCCGAGTAAACTTCTTTTAAGTTTTTTTCAAAGGAATATTCCAATGCCTGATACTTGGGGGTTGAAACATTCGCAATGTTTGATGCATGGACGAGATGCTTTCCTGACTGGAGTTTGAGTGCTTTCTCCAGATTAGTAAATTCAGCACCGTATATTTTCATCATATCCATAGTTTGACTCCAAAAAAATGTTTGTTAAGCTCTTATAAGCAACAGTAATGCCAAACTAATTTTTGACGCATTTTTTATTAAGCCTCAGGAAATACAGGTGAGGAGTGAGGGGTGAGGGGTGAGGGGTGAAGAGTGAAGAGTGAAAAGCAAAAGCAAAAGCAGAAGCAGAAGCAGAAGTGAATAGTGAAAATATATTTTGTGAATCAGGGCAAGAAAATACCCTGCCACTTCATTGTATAATCATGCCTTTACTTGTTGCATAAGATTTAATTAACCGAAAAGACGTGTACAACTCCCTCATTGTTAATCTCGAAGCCTTTCAACAAAACCTCTTGCTTGCCTTTAAACTTTCCTTAAGAGTAAAAAAAAAGGAAGCTGTATTGGAGCAGATGGAACAAGAGCTTTCTCCTTCAGAGAAAATTAAACAATTAACGTCGAAGGGCTTTTCAGATGAAATTATTCCGGTTTTAAAGTGTAATGCATATGGTGTTGGTGCTCAAGAGTTAAGTTTGGTCTGTAAACGGAGCGGAATTGAAAAAGTAGCTGTTGTCAGGCTTAACGAAGCTATGGAAATAAAGGATGTTGCCCCGAATATTCTCATAATGAATGCTTTGCCTGAAGAAGAGTTGGAAACAGCAATCAAAAACGACTTTATTCTGACAGCCTATTTAAAGGAGCATCTTGAACAAATAGATAAAATTGCAATGGGGGTAAAGAAGCAAGTAAAGGTTCATCTGAAAATTAATTCGGGAATGAACAGGTTTGGCGTTGATGTAAGGGACATTAACGATTTTTTCCAGTCAGTAAAGAAAGCTGAGAATATTAAGGTTGAATCTCTTTTTACCCATTACCATAACGCTTTTAATTCCGACCCTTCCTATACTCAAAAACAGTTTGACCTTTTTCAGGAAGTTTTAACCCAATTTGGAGATAACGTACATCACCATATGGGAAATTCTGCTGCGTTAATGCACTATCCACAGTTTATCTCCGGTACTTCTCGGCCTGGAATTATGCTCTATGGAAGCTATCCTTCAGAGTGGATGGTAGAAAAATATAAAGAAATGTTGAAACCAGTGGTTGAATTGAAATCGAGGGTTATTCAGGTCAGGAGCCTGAAAAAAGGGGAGTACGTTGGTTATGGGGAGTGGTCGATGTTAGAAGAAGACGCTATCATTGCCCTCATTCCCATTGGATATGGAGATGGCTATCACCGTAACGCCACGAAAAATAACTATGTTTTGATTAACAAAAAACCTTTTCATCTTTTTGGAACTGTTTCAATGGACAGCCTTACCATCAAGGTAGATGAAAGCGTAAAGGTCGGAGATGAGGTCATTCTTTTTGGAGGAAATCAAAAGGGTGCGCCTTCCGTTGACGAAACAGCGAAGGAAATGGGAATTATTCCCTACGAGCTTCTCACCGGAATTAACAGCCGGGTTGAGAGAAAGTACCTTTATGGAAAAGGTTAGGGGTGAACTTGCAGTTTACTCAAATTACTTCAACGTTATTTAGGGAAATTTTTATAAAAGTCCCCTCGTTTACCAACATAGTGAAAAATTATCTCTTTTGATTTTTTATCTAATTCGACGCCAATTCTATAGTTTCCTAAACGAAGTCGATAACTGTTTTTTCTTTTTTTATTTTCTTAAAGTCTTTTAAGTCGAAAGGATTTCTAATTCCATTTTGATGTTTTTCAATAAAAAGCAGAACAACTTTTTGTGCTTCTTTATTCATTCTTGAAAAGCTTTTTCTGAAAGTATTACTTATTGAAACCCCCCACATTGTTTATAAAGTTACGATTATATTTTCTCCAGAAACTCTTTGGCTGTTAACATCTCCCCTCCAACTTTTTTGCTATATTCAATAGCATCAACTAACTCTTGATCTTCAACCTCCCTTTTTTCAGGCTCTACGGTAATTGTAAATGCTTGGCTGGAATTTTTTTGGAGAAGATCTGTAACTTCTATGGGAACTTTACTCTTAACATGCTCAAAAACTTTTGTTTGCATTTGATTCTCCTAACTCTTTTTTAAGGATTTAATAATTATATCTCAATGTTGTATTCATTCTATAAAAGGAGGGTTTTAATGTGGCAGCAATCTTTTATCATAATTAAGCAAGAATCATTATTTTGGGTTCACTCAAAGGTAAAATTCTATCTGATTAATTAAACCTTAATTCTAATTCTTATAAACATTTTAGGTAAAATACGCAAGTAAATAAACTGAAATTGTAGTGACTTCTAAGAGGTTATTTAAAAGAGTTATGACCAAAAATGACGAAAAAATAGTAGCAATTACGATGGGTGACCCGTCAGGGGTTGGGTCGGAAATCATACTCAAGGCTTTCGCCTTTAGTGCGGAGCATTGCAAGGGCTGTGTTGTTATTGGAGTTCCCGCAGTGTTCCAGAAATATAAAGACCTTCTCGGAATAGATATTGAAATCACAGAAATTACAAAGCCTGAGGAGTATTTAGATAACGGGGCGTTACAGATAATTAATCCAACTGAATTTCAAGAAGATGTTTTTCCCATAGGAGAAACAGGAAAAAATTCTGGCTTGGCTTCAGGGGACTGTATTACCTATGCTGTTGAAAAAACGTTGGAGAAACAATTCTCTGCCATTGTTACAGCTCCAATTCATAAAGTTTCTTTTCAGTCGGCGGGGTTTGATTTTCCCGGACATACAGAATATATTGCAAAGCTTGCGGGAGAAAAAAGGTTTGCCATGATGATGTCCTCTGGAAATTTGAATGTTGTTCTTGCTACAATTCATGAGGCAATTGAGAATGTTCCTTCGCTTATTACCCAAGAGTTCATTCTTGAAAAACTGGAAATTATTTACCGCTCCTTTCCTGAAAGAACTAAGGTTGGGGTTTGTGGATTGAATCCACATGCTGGTGAAGAGGGGAAGTTTGGTAATCAGGAAATAACCTCAATTATTCCAGCTATTAGAAAGATGCAACAAAGAGGATTTGATGTTCAAGGTCCTTTTCCCGGAGACACAATTTTTACTTCGGCAATTATGGGAGAGTTTGATGTCGTTCTTGCGATGTATCATGACCAAGGGCTTATCCCGGTAAAACTTCTTGGTTTTGACAAGGCAATTAACGTTACTATTGGACTTCCCTTTCTCAGAACATCAGTAGGACACGGAACTGCCTTTAACATAGCCGGAAAAGGAATAGCCTCCCACAAAAGCCTTGTCGAAGCAATTAAGTACGCTAAGGTGAGTTATTAAATTCTTTTAGTAATGAGTTCTTAGCATAAGAAAGATGAGAGACCATTAAGAGATGAGTGGCTAAACCATCTTAATTAAATTTTGTTTGGGAAACGAATTATGAACTGAGCACCTTTCCCAGGATTACCTTCACATCTGATATTTCCTTTAAGGATATTAACAACCGTATTGTAAACAATGTGCAACCCAAGTCCAGCCCTCCCCTCATTTCGTTTTGTCGTAAAGAAAGGTTCGAATATCTTTTTTTCCAAAGCAGAGGTTATCCCCTGACCATTGTCCTTGAATATAAGAACAACATCCTGATCCTCCTCTGAAACAATAATGTTCATCTCACCTTTGGTTCTATCCTTGTAGGCATGCTTTTGAGAGTTCATAAAAAAGTTGGCGATTATGCTGGAAAAAGCTCCGGGATAATTCGTTATGCATAGTTGTTCAGGGCATTTGACATTGACAATATGTCCTGACTTCTTAATTTCTGGGTTAAGAACCGTAAGAATGGAATTTAAATAGTCATTGAGGTTAAAGGACTTTTTCTCACTAAGTCCTTGATCAGCCGCCACCAGCTTAAAACTTTTAATAAGTTCCGATGAGCGCTGTAAACTACTGAGTATTAAGTTTGAAGAATCATTAATGCTTTTAACATAATGGTCAAATTTTGATTTTTTCAGAGTATTATTGCTAAAAGCATCGCTTATTTTATTTGTTACATCCCTCAAATGAGAAGCGGTGGTAACCCCAATTCCTATTGGTGTATTAAGTTCATGGGCAACACCGGCAACCAACTCCCCCAAATAGATAAATTTTTCTGCCTCAATGAGCTGGTTCTGACTGTGTTTCAAGCTCTCGTAAGCCTCCTTAAGTTCTTTCGTTTGTTTCTCAACCAAATCACGTTGTTTTACAGAAATCAGAATATTGCGTATGCGAGCTATAACAATGGGTGGTGCAAATGGTCTGGAAATATAGTCGGTTGCCCCCAAATCAAGTCCTATTCTTTCATCTTCAACCGAATCAAGTCCCGAGATGAACACTACGGGTATTTTACTTATTAACTCATTATTCTTTATAATTTTAATGGTCTCATATCCATCGATATTAGGCATAAGGATATCAAGCAGAATCAAGTCTGGCAAATGTTTCAATGCCATTTCAACACCCTGATACCCATCATTTGCGAGGAGGATGCTGTACTCCCCCATAAGTAAATGATTCAGCAAAGCTCTGTTGATTTCTGAATCATCAATAATGAGGATTACCTGTTTCTTTTCATCCACCTTTATTCCTCTATGTTTTATGCAATTTTAGATATTCCAGTACTTCATTGTCCTCTGTCATGATGATATCAAGGGGTGCCTGATAAATAATTACAGGATTTAGTTGAAGTAGAGTGATGATTATAAAAGAAAGACTTGTTAACACAAAAAAAAAGCCGAGCTTGATAAACAAGCTCGGCTTTTTCGGGGAAACTAATTCTTAGCAGTCGAAAGTAAGGTAGAACTCATAAGGATGTGGTCGTAAACTAAGTTCATCCACTTCTTCTTCTCTTTTCATATCAAGCCATGTATCAATAACGTCTTGAGTAAAGACATCGCCTTTTAAAAGAAACTCGTGATCTTCTTCAAGAGCGTTTAACGCTTCTGCAATACTTGCCGGGGTTTGAGCAATATTTGCTTTAACTTCAGGCTCAAGATCGTAAAGGTCTTTATCCAGTGGTGGTGGTGGCTCAATTTTATTCTCAATACCGTCAAGACCAGCCATAAGCATTGCCGAGAATGCAAGATATGGGTTTGCTGATGGGTCAGGACATCTGAATTCCAGTCTTTTTGCACCTTCAGAAGGTGAGTAGGTTGGGATTCTAATACATGCTGATCTGTTTCTTGAAGAGTAAAGAAGGTTAACCGGAGCTTCAAAACCAGGAACAAGTCTTTTGTATGAGTTACTTGAAGGAGCTGCAAAAGCAAGAATAGCTGCTGCATGCTTTAAAAGTCCACCAATATAATATCGGGCATTATCACTTAAGTCAGCATAATTACCTGGAGCATAAAAAACGTTTTTGCCGTTTTTCCATATTGATTGGTGGGTGTGCATACCGTTTCCATTATCACCAAAAAGAGGTTTGGGCATAAAGGTAGCAGTAAAACCATGCTTTCTTGCAGTGTTCTTTACAATATATTTATACTTGATGATACTGTCAGCAGAAGCCAGAAGGGTATTGTATTTAATATCAATTTCAGCCTGACCCGCTGTAGCAACTTCGTGGTGGTGAATTTCAACCTCAATCCCTGCTTTTTCCATTTCAAGTACCATTTCAGAACGAATATCCTGAAAGGTATCAGCAGGAGGACAGGGGAAGTAGCCTCCCTTATGTTTTGTTTTATAGGCAAGGTTGCCTTCCACTTCATCCAGACCTGTATTCCAAGCACCTTCTCGGGAATCAATTGCATAGTAACTTTGGTTTGCTGTTGTATCAAATCTTACATCATCAAAAAGGAAGAATTCAGCTTCAGGACCAAAATAAGCTGTGTCAGCAATACCAGTTTGGCTAAGATATTTTGTTGCTTTTTGAGCAATATGTCTTGGATCTTTTGCGTACATTTCATGAGTAATCGGATCCATGATGTCGCAGATAATAACCGCTGTTTTATGCTCGAAGAAAGGGTCGATAAAGTAGGATGAACAATCAGGCATTAAAAGCATATCACTTGCTTCAATACTCTGGAAGCCTCTGATGGAAGAACCATCAAAGCCAATTCCCTCTTTCAGAATATCTTCGTCAACCCGACTTGCCACCCTTGAGGTGTGTTGCCACTGACCAAAGAGGTCAACAAATCTGAAATCAACGATTTTAACGGCATCATCTTTAAATTTTTGAACAACTTGCTGTGGTGTCATAAAAGTAAACCTCCAAAAAAATATTAATAATCTTGATTACATTGAGATGGTTTTAGACAGCATCTTTGCCTCTTTCACCAGTTCTGATTCTGATTGCATCAAGAAGCTCGGTAATGAAGATTTTTCCATCGCCGATTCTTCCTGTTTGAGCTGAATTGACAATTACTTCAACAACTTTATCGCAAAGGTCGTCATCAACAACAATTTCGAGCTTAATTTTTGGCAGGAAATCTACAACATATTCCGCACCCCGGTAGAGCTCTGTATGCCCCTTTTGTCTGCCAAACCCCTTGATTTCTGTTACCGTGATTCCTTGTACTCCAATTTCATTTAGGCTTTCCTTAACTTCGTCTAATTTAAACGGTTTAATAATAGCGTCAATTTTCTTCACAACAGTTTCCTTACTAATAGATTAAAGGTTAAGTGAGATTTGGTATTATATCTTTAATTAAATAAATAATCTTGCAAAAAAGACTTCTTCTTAATACTCATTTCATACCAAAATTTCGTTGTATAATTATTCTCTGAAATCTGGCATTATATAGGCAATTCGAGAAATAATTACCTTTTCTATAGAAGAGCTAAGGCTACTAAATTAATCATTTACTGATGAAAAATTGTACAAAAAAAGAAATAATCAACGTTGAATTAAAAGAAAATAGTTATGAGATAAACCTTGGTTCTCAAAACATTAATGAATTAGGTGAGATTATTTCTCATGTCACTGAAGGTAGGAATGTTGGGGTAATAACGAACCCTGCAATTGGCGAAATTTATTTTGCTAAAGTTAAAGCTTCTCTGGAAAAGTCTGGGCTTTGTTGTTCCCGGATTGATATTCCAGAGGGAGAAGAACATAAAAATTTCAACTCACTTAAAAAAATATATTCAGAACTCTTAAAAAATAATTTTGACAGAAAATCCATTCTTGTTGCTTTGGGAGGTGGAATAGTTGGTGATATAACGGGTTTTGCCGCAGCTTCATTTATGCGGGGAGTTCCTTTTGTTCAGGTTCCAACCTCGCTTCTTGCAATGGTAGATAGTAGTGTTGGAGGAAAGACAGGAATAAACCTCCCTGAGGGTAAAAATCTTGTTGGTGCGATTTACCAACCCAAACATGTATTAATTGATGTTGATATGTTGATAAGCCTTTCTCCTGCTGAATTTAATGCGGGTATGGCTGAAGTTATTAAATATGCATTTATTTCAAAACATGGTGATTTAATTAATATCTTAAGAAATAGAGTAGATGATATAAAAAGACTTAATCCAACCTGTCTCAAAGAAATTATAAAAAGTTCCTGTGAAATAAAGGCACAAATCGTATCGGAGGATGAGTGTGAAACAAAAGATATCAGGTCTTTTCTGAATTTCGGGCATACATTTGGACATGCAGTGGAGAGCATAACAAACTATAAGGAGTTCCGGCATGGTGAAGCTGTCTCCATCGGGATGGTTTATGCTGGAATTCTCTCGAAGCTTATGGAAACAGGGTTTCAGGAAGAAT
>JADGAW010000289.1 GCA_015231815.1 Nitrospinota bacterium | reverse complement strand
TTTTATCAATACACTTTGTTAAATAACGAAAACGTAAAATAATGGAATGAGGCTCTATAAGAGAGATTCATGAATTCAAAGGGTTTTTTGTAGCAAAATACTTACCTGCTTCTATGTTTAGATATATATTTCTTTTTTCAATCGTACTTTTTTCCGCATGTAGTCAGGACTATATGGAAATACTCAGCAGAAAAGGTACCCTTACCGTTGTCACCCGCAACAATAATTTCTGTTATTACTCCTATCGAGGTGAGGAGATGGGCTTTGAATATGATTTAATTCATGAATTTGCCAAAAGAAATAACCTTAAAATACACGTCGTTGTAAAGAATAATCTGGAAGAGATGGTTAAAACTGTTAAAGAAGGAAAAGCCGATGTTATTGCGGCAAATATTTTTATTGATGCAAAATACAACGACAAGGTTATTTACACAAAACCTCATTTATATGATGCAGAAATAGTAATCATTAATAAAACAGCCAAACCCCTCAAAAAGATACTCGATTTAAAAGGAAAGTCCCTGCTTTTAACAGGAAGCCCAATACAAAAAAAAACAGCGGAAAGGTTAAAAGAAAAAGTCAAAGACCTCAATATCCTAATCGAAAAGGATATTGAGGTGGAGGATGTTTTTCAGATGATTTCTGATGGAGAGGTCTATGGAACCATTACCAAAAAAATGGTATTTTCTCTCAATCAGAGATATTACCCAAACCTTACGGAGGTATTTCCTGTCTCCAACACCATTGAAATCCCTTGGGCTCTGAATAAAAAGAATACATTTCTTCAAGAGAAACTCAACATCTATTTAACAGAAATCATTAAAGACGGTTTTTATAAAAAAACCTACACAAAATACTTTTCCCTTGCAGAAGATGTTGGAATGCCTAAGATATCACTTTTCAAAAACCTCTATAAGGAGAGGTTTAGTCAATATGCTGCAATTGTTAAAAAAGAATCGAAGAAAAGAAATATTGACTGGAGGTTAATTGCAGCTTTGATGTTTCAGGAATCTCATTACAAACCCTTCGCAAAAAGTTACATGGGAGCCAGAGGGCTCATGCAGTTAATGCCAGGCACAATGAAAATGTTACAGGTAAAAAACCCCGGCAGTATAGAAGAAAACATTTCAGCAGGCATTAAATATATTTCAATTCTAATGAAGCAGCTTTCCAATATTCCGGAAAACCAAAGAATTTACTTTGCTATTGCATCGTACAATATTGGCTCAGGTCATGTTTTTGATGCCATTCAGTTAACAGAAGAAAAAGGGTTGAATCCGATGGAATGGAATAATGTTGCAAAGATTTTTCCCCTTCTCATGAAAGAAGAATATTATGAAAAAACAAAACATGGTTATTGTCGTCCGACTGAGACATTAAAATACCTGAGCAACATTATGGTTTACTACGATATTCTAAGGGTTATGGGTCAGGATAAATTACAGGATGGCTAAATCTTGTCCTATAGGTTCTAATCAGAAACAACAATGTTTACCAGCTTTTTGGGAACATAAATTTCCTTCCTGATTGTTTTTCCCTCAAGGTAAGGAAGAGCCCTTTCCACCTTCTTTGCCATTTCCAGAATTTCCTCTTTAGAGGTCTCAATATCAGTTTCAAACTCACCCCTGAGCTTTCCATTTATCTGGACAACAAGGGTCATCGTCGTTTTTACCAAAGCAGCTTCATCATAATCTGGCCAGGAAGTATTAAAGAGAACAGTTTCTTTTCCAATACATTGCCACATTTCCTGAGCCATATAGGGTGCAAAGGGAGATAAAAGAACAATAAGGGCTTCAATTGAGCTATCCAAATCCTTTTGATTCACTTTTCCAAAATCCTGAACTTGGTTGAGTTCGTTGCTCATTTCCATCAAGGCACTTATTGCAGTATTGAAATTAAACCGCTGTTCAACATCCTCAGTGACCTTTTTAATCGTTTTATTTTTCAAAAAGTTAAGATCAGGTTTATCACCACCTTCTGCTGGACCATACTGTTTACCATACTCAACGTAACGATAAACAAGTCGCCAAACCCTGTTGAGAAAACGGGCAACACCGTCAATGGCGTTATCATTCCATTCAAGCTCCTTTTCAGGAGGTGCTGCAAATAAAATAAACATTCGAACAGCATCAGCACCATATTTTTGCATAATGCTGTTGGGATCAACAACGTTTCCCTTCGACTTCGACATCTTAGCACCATCCTTTATTACCATTCCCTGTGTTAAGAGAGCTTTAAAGGGTTCATTAAAGTCAATGTAGCCCAAATCCTTCATAACCTTGGTAAAAAAACGGGCATAAAGAAGGTGCATAACTGCATGTTCCACTCCGCCAATATACTGATTTACCGGAAGCCAATCATTCGCAATAGAAGAATCAAAGGGTACTTTACTGTTTTTTGGATCCACATAACGAAGAAAATACCAGGAAGAACAAACAAAGGTATCCATCGTATCAGTTTCAAACTCGGCATCTAAACCACATTTAGGACAGATGGTTTTCTTGAATTCATTGGTGGTTTTCAAGGGAGACTTACCTGACGGGTCAAGGTTAATATTTGTTGGCAATAGATGGGGTAGCTTTTCTTCTTCAAGAGGAACAATTCCGCATTTATCGCAGTAAATCATTGGAATGGGCGTTCCCCAATACCTTTGACGGGAAATTCCCCAGTCTCTCAGACGATAATTAATGGTTCCTTTTCCAATACCCTTATCTTCCAGCCATGCAATAATACGTTTTTTTGCATCATCGCTTTTCAGCCCGTCATATTCACCTGAATTTTGCATTATTCCATCTGAGGTGAAAGCAGCTTCAGTATCTTCTTCGTCATTTTCTGGTTTTATGACCTGAACAATTTCAATGCCGTATTTTTGCGCAAAGGCAAAATCCCGGTGATCGTGGGCGGGAACCGACATTATGGCTCCCGTTCCATAATCAGCAAGAACAAAGTTAGCTAACCAGACAGGAACTTCTTTATTATTAACAGGATTAATTGCATAAACTCCGGTAAAAATACCTTTTTTCTCTCCACCTTCTGCGGTTCGATCAATTTTGCTGGCGTTCATTGTTTCCTTTATGAACTCATCAACCTCTTTTTTCCTCTCTTCAGGTAT
>JADGAW010000288.1 GCA_015231815.1 Nitrospinota bacterium | reverse complement strand
GAATGTCCTCAAACACTGTTAAATTGAGCCCGCATGAGCATTTATCTTGCCCGTTGTTTTTAATGGTTACAATGTCTCCAATTTTATACCTGATTATCGGGGTGGCTTTTTCCAACAAATGGGTCAAATAAAGACAACCTTCCCCATTCTCAACATTCTCTCCGTTATTATCGAGAACTTCGAAAAAGAGGGATTCATCGCTAAAATGGTGCTTTCCCTCCCGGCACTCATAAGTGTGAATGCCGCATTCAACGCTTCCGAACTCAGAAACTATAGGGGCTCCATAAGAACGCGCCATGAGACTCCTTTTTTCTTTTGACTGATATTCCGCGGTGTAAATGACTGCTTTTGGAGAATAATCTCCAAGGGACCCATGGTTACGGTGAATATAGTCGGCAAACATATATAAAGCGTTTCCATATCCAAAAAGGAATTCAGGCCGATAGCTCTTTAACAATTTATAAACCTTTTTGAGATCGCCTTCTTTTACTTTAAAAGCAGAGAGATGTATAACCCCCACCGACCTGTCTTTTAAATATTTTAAATAAGCGGTAAATTTCCCTTTTAACGTTTCTTCGAAGGTCCAAGCCGTGCCCCAGAATTTTATTTCCCTGTCGCCTGGATGAATATCCCACCACGATTTTCCTCTTAACTGATGGGCTAGAGCATAATCGCTCATTTTATTGTCCCTTCGAAAAACCAAACGCATACCCGTGGAGCCGGAACTTCTTGTCAGGCAAAGCTGTTCTTCGGAAAAACCCGGAACCAGCATTCTTTCATGGTTATCCCGAAACATTTCCTTTGTTAAAACAGGAAGTTTCTTAATATCGGACAGGTCTTTAATGTCCTCCCGTTTTACACCATTCTTTTCATACAGTTCTTTATAAAAAGGCGATTTTTTAAAGGCAACATCCAACGCCTCGCTGAAATTAGCGTTTTGTCGCTCCTGCATTTTCTTTTTGTCCCAATGCTGACTTTCTAACAAGTCATCAAGGATAGAGAAGGTTGATCTCCCTAAAAGACGTTCTTTTAAACAATACGCCCTTTTATTTAAACTTCCCATAGCTACTTGAATTATTTTTTAAATGACTGAATACCGTTTCAGCCAAAAGCTTATAGCCGCATTCATTATAATGTCCATTACAGGCGTTTTTCTGAAAGTAACTGCAAATATCATCATCGCCTATATTCTCCAATATTCTGGTTCCTGCGTTTAACGCCGCAATGTTATTCCCCTCGAGTTTATCTATGAGAGGCTGATACGTCCAAACTTTATTCTTTCGGAAATAAAACAAATCATCGCTGGTGGGTATTAGCAGAACTAACGGTTTCTTTTTTTTTGCAAGGGCGTTGCGATAAAAGGCTGACAATATTTCTGTTGTTATTTTTAAACCCTGAGAAGGATGGTTCTCTTTGTAAAACTCTGAATACCAAGGTTCCGCTTTTAGTTCTGACTGAATATGAAAATGTTTTAAGATGTGTAAAAGTGACAGAAAATAAGGGAATTCAAGTTTCCTGACTCCCGAATCGCCTCCCAAATTAAAGTACTCGTGGTCCAAATATTTATCTGGACGGTTTACCAGTTTTATAAACTCTTCTTTTGTCAGCTCTGGCAATTCAATCAATTTCAATGAATTCTTTTCGTAAATAAAACGTGGTTTCAGTCCATATTTGCTCCCCACGTATAACAAGCCTCTCAAGCGGTTTACATTTCTCAGGATATTCTCTGAAAGATGCCCCAGTACAACAATTTCAGAATCGTCTTTTTTATTGATTAAATACCTTAAATACGCCTGATCACTTCCGTATCCCGGGACCCCGTAGTTTGCGACCCTGCAACCCAACAACTTTGCCAGTTGGTTGCTCCAGGCGTTTTCATTTGACACTCCGTCGCCAAAGGTGAATGAGTCTCCGTAAAGAGAAGCGCATGATTTTCCCGAGGGAAACGCCGGAATGATTCTTGAACCCGTTATGTCATAATTGCCTTTTCCAAAACTTCCCATGGACGGCCAACCTACGATGGGACGTCTCTTATCCAGATAACCTTTATAACCGTCCACTTTCTCCGGCACATAAAAAAGACCCACCTTTTCAAGGTATTTCCCCACAACATAGGAGCTTCCTTCAAGAATAAGAAGGAGAAAGAAAAATAAGAATATAGCGAAGGACGCTTTTCTTCCCATGAAATTATTTATTTAATATCGTATGAAACAGGGCCTCATAACCTCTAGCAAAGGCGTCTATTGAAAACATTTCCTTAACCCTTTTCCGGGCGGCTTTAATAATTCCTTCTTTCAAGGCCGGATCGGAGGAAACGTTTATGACCGATTCGCAAATTTCCGCAGGTTTCTCAGGTGACGTCAAGATACCGCTAACGCCATTATCAATAATTTCTTTCAAGCCGCCGACATTTGAGGCGACGACCGGGACGCCGAGAGCCATGGCTTCCACCGCCACGAGGCAAAAAGACTCACTCAATGATGGTATGACAATTACGTCCATCCCCGCGATTGAACGATGAACTTCTTCAGTCCCAAGCCTCCCTCTAAACCGCACCCTGTCATTAACTTTCAACTCTTGCGCCAATTCTTCCATCCGGGGTTTTAATATCCCGTCACCTATAAGCTCGCCTTTATATTCTCCTGACAATTGTGCGAGCGCTTCCAGAAAATACCGGTGCCCTTTTATCTCCGAATAAAAGTTTGCCACGCAGCCGACGATGATGTCCTTTCTTTCTTTTGCATGGACCGGGGTCGATTCCTTTACTTCAACCCCATTGTAAATGATTTGAACCTTATCCCCGGAAACTATGTTTTCTTTTATAAGTTTTTCTTTAACGGCATTGGAAGGCGCCACCACTTTTTTTGCGACTTTGAAAATTATTTTATTCAACCAAGCCCTCGACGGATGAAACGCTCCCTCCAATCCATGGACTGATGCAACCCAAGGAACTTTTTGTAAGATTGACGCTATAGAGGCGTACAGGTTGCTGGCGTTGTCGAAGGAAACAAGAATGTCAGGTGAGAATTCGACAACTTTTTTATAGAACTGCATGAAAACGTTTAAATCGAAGCCCTTTTTTTTGTCCAAACAAATATGCTTCACATTGTTTCCATTAAATAAGTCCAAAAGA
>JADGAW010000287.1 GCA_015231815.1 Nitrospinota bacterium | reverse complement strand
TCTAACTCGCAATATGATGTTCCCAATATTGGTAAATTTCACTGCGTTACCAAGGAAGTTGATTAGTATTTGTCGAAGTTTTACCACATCAGTACGAACATGTTGAATAAGGTTGGGAGATTTCTCCAGTATGAAACTTAAACCCTTCTGTTCAGTGCCTATCTGAATCATCTCTTTGATATCATTAAGGAGTTTGTGGAGGTCGACAGACTCCAAGTTGAGTTGAGTACGACCAGATTCAATTTTTGATATATCCACCCTTTCAATTAAGGAAAAGTTCAAGCTTTATTCAAGGGGAATTATTGACATTAAAGACTTACCAAAAAACTTCCCTCTTTCTCCCAGTCAAAAGTTACAGGTTGATTGCGAGATTGATGAAAAACCTCATATAAACAGAGAGGAAATTCAAAATTTTCTCAGCAAAATCAATTACCCCCTTTACTTTCTTGATTTTGAAGCTTTTCAGGAGCCAATCCCTCTCTTTGACAAAATAAAGCCTTACCAGCAACTTCCCTTTCAGTTTTCTTTGCATTACATTGAGGAACCTAACTGGAACGGAAATTTATCTGAAGTTCTCAAGCATGAAGAGTTTCTTGCTAAGACCGGGACTGACCCTCGGGAAGAAATTGCGTCTAATTTAGTTCGATTAATTCCAGAAAATGCGTCAGTTCTTTGTTACGACAAAAGTTTTGAAAAATTAATTATTAAAGGTCTTGCATCCGACTTTCCTCAGTACAAGGAAAAACTTCTCAACATAAACAAAAATCTCCTTGACATGATGACCCCTTTTCGGGAAATGCATCTTTATAAAAGGGAGATGAAAGGACGTCATTCCATCAAGGCAGTATTGCCGGCACTGGTTCCTGAACTTCGCTACGATGAGTTGGCTGTCTCAAATGGTCGGGCAGCCTGTACCGCCTACGCCAAGCTAAGCCGAATTGATAATAAAGAAGAAATCGAACGGTTAAGCAAAGGACTTCTGGAATATTGTAAACTCGACACCTTTGCAATGGTAAAAATCCTTGAAAAACTCTACGAAATTGTATCGGAAAAATAAAAGGAAGAAGTTACAACAAAGGTTTTGCAACAATTTCTTTTACATCACTCAGGGGAATCACAGACACTTTTTTTGAAATATAAAAAGCACAATGTGTCTCTGAGCAGAGAACTAAATTACCTTTCAGTCTTCCTTTATTTTGATTTTCAATAACCATCACCTCCTGTTCCCCTTTTAAAAAACTTTCATGAAGTAAATAAGCACTCTTTTCTCCAAAGTAATTACAGGTATAGCTTATGAGGTGAAAAGCGATGAAGAATAGAAAGAGGTAAAAAAAATACTTACAGATTGCTATTACTTTATGGTTATGTTCGACTTTATCCTGAGTATCAATTTTTCCATCGATTCTCCTCATAAAAACATTACTGAACATTTTAAACAGTCTATTTTCACTCGAGGAAGTTTTTATTAAAAGAAAAATAAACAGTGCTTCTGTAAAGAGTAATAAAGGGAGAAGATAGTACGTACTCGCATTAAATTTTGGGAAAAAAGCATGAATAAGTATTTTATGAAATGATAAAGGAAAAAGAGTTTCATCGAGTCCCCAATAGTTCAAAAAACTATCATAATAAACAAAACCGGTAAAGTATAAAAATGCAGGTAGAGTAAGAAGTATTAACGGCAGGTTGTTTAACTCTGACTTTTCATTTTTCAAAGTAAACTCCTTTCCTTTTTATATACTTAGTGATTTTTTCAGACGTTAATGTTGCTATGGACTTTTCGTAATTGAAAACACTTTCTCTGATGGCAACCGCAAGAGTGTAATATCAAAGATAGTTGTCCTGAAAGATTGTATAACTTTTCTTATTTGCTCTGGTGTAAGAGATATTGTCAGGGGCAGGTAATTAATATCATCTGAAGAGGCTTCATGACCTGTTATTTCGAGGTTTGTTGGCATAACGTTTTCTAACAGTTCCTTCCACGTATTATTTTCAAATTTCTGGGTTCTGAGATAGAAGGTAATGGAACCTTTATCATGGTCATTATTATGCTTATCTTCAACAAGGTTTTCCAGAAGATAAAACCCTTCCTTTTTTTCTCCGGAATTAATCATAATATCAAAATCCTCAACCGGGTTGCCAAATTGATCCTGCAACCGAAATATCAATTGAGCATGTCCTTCATATTGAGCCTGTTTGTCCCACTCAAGAATTGTTGAAGTAAGTTTGGAAACTCTTTCGAAGGTAAAAGCTGTTACCTGTGTGAATTCCTGAGCTGTTTTCCTATAATCTTCAATAGCAGAAGGAGTTTTCAATGCCTTGACAACAAGTGGAATAACTTCGTTGCGGTTATCTTTTCCATCGACAATACCAATATCCTCTCCAAAGTGGGCAGTTTCATAAAGAACGGCAAAGGGTACTGGTTCTCTGTTTTCGGCAAGACAAGAAAGGTCGAACTCATAATGTTCATGTTCTACTTTTTTATTATCCAGACGTTGTTCCATAAACTCAGCTATTGCCTTCTTGCTCACTTGATGAGCCATTGTTGTTGGGATAACACTAATATAGTTGAAATTAAGGTTGCAGGAGCTTGTCCGGACTGTGTTGTCGGCAGAATCTTCTTTAATATAACGAATAGGAATAAGACGAAGAGCAGGCAACGTTTGAGAACCGTTCATACAAAATTCCTGCACCTTATATTTATAGTACATGTCACTTTCCTCATGCAGAAAACTTCGTTGTAAATCAATTGTTTTCCATGAGCCAAACTCAAGTTCATTTAATATTTTTGTACCGCAGCCAGTTCCGTTGAAAATAAGTCTTCCCCAACGGGAAAGCTGACCTTTTCCAATGTGGGCAAGTCCGCTGCCAAAATTTGCTCCTGCGAGATAAACAAGGTTGTTGATGGGGGATGGTTTTGGGCTGAACTTTCGAATCCAGTTACGTACAACGAGTGCCCCGGTACTATGAATGACAACATTAAAACCGTCCTTAAGCAATTCTGGAAACTGTAATCGCAAAGCTCGTTGCATAGCGAAACTAACATCATCAAGAGAAACACCATCACTTAAAGATATCCAGCGACTCAGATCAATTTCCTTAACCGAATCATCCCCAAATTCATTTCTGAGGTTTTTTGGTAAATT
>JADGAW010000286.1 GCA_015231815.1 Nitrospinota bacterium | reverse complement strand
GGTGCCGATACCAAAATACATTATGGTAAAGGAGTCGGGAGAAACCGTTACGAAGTTTGTTGATGAACAACTCGGTGGTGCTGGTGCAGTTGTGAAAGCGATGGTACTTGTTGGTAAAAGAGGTAAAGCAGGTGCGGTAAAGCTTTCTGGTAATGCTGCAGAAACAAACACTTTAGTTGACAAAATTGCGACTATGGAAGTGTACGGTGAGAAATCAATTGGTGCACTTGTTTGTGAAAAGCTCTCTATTGAAAAAGAAATTTATATTTCCTTTACCTACAATACACAGGACAGAAAACCTGCATTAACCATTTCAATGGAAGGTGGCATGGACGTTGAGGAAATCGATCCGGCGAACATTCACGTCATTTCCCTTGAGGCAAAACCAACTCTTTACCCCTACGAGGTAAGAAACATACTTCAGGGTATTAATTTTCCTTATACAAATATGCTGAGGCAGTTTTCTGAGGTTATTTCCAACATTTACTCTGCTTTCTGGGAAAGTGAATCACGCTTAATGGAAATTAACCCCTTGGTTATTTGTGGCGATCCACGAAAAGAAGGCGCAAAAAGAATTGTGGCTGCGGATGCGGTGGTAATTCTTGATGATGACGCTTCAATTCCACCGACAAAACTCTATCCGGAACGTTCTGCTATGGGCAGACCTCCAACCCAAAGAGAGCTTGACGCAACAAAAATTGATGAAGGCGACCACCGGGGAAAAGCAGGTTCTTATGTTGAACTTGACGGTGATATTGCTCTCATGACTTTTGGCGGCGGCGGTTCAACAGTTACTTCTCAGACATGTCTTGAACTTGGGATGAGAATTGCCAACCTTACCGATATTGGCGGTAATCCTCCGGCAGAAAAAATGAACAGAATTTCAAAAATTATTCTTGATAAGCCTGGTTTAGTAGCAATTCTTGTTTGTGGCGGTACTGCTTCAAATACGAGAATTGATGTTACCCTTGGTGAAGGACTTGTTTCCGCACTGGAGGAACTGGACGCAGAAGGAAAACTCAATAAAAACTTAATCTGGTTGGTGAGAAGAAACGGTCCGGAATCAGAAAAAGGCTTGAAAATGCTGGGAGAATGTTTCCAAAGGTTGGGAATTAAGGGTGAGATTTATGATTCATCGCTTCCGTTAACAGCGGCTCCAAAAAGGTTATTGGAAATTATTGAAAAGGAAATTAATTATAAAGGAGGGCTAAACTAATGGGACCTTCATTCTTAAACGATAAAACAGGTTTGGTTGTAATCGGAGCTACCGGAAGGGAAGCTTCACAGGTTATTAAAGAGTCCGAGGAAATGTACCCCGGCCTGGTAAAAGCTGGTGTTACTCCCGGTAAAGGCGGAGCAGATACTGGTCTTCCATGTCCGGTTTTTAATACGGTAAAGGAAGCAGTAAACGACTCTCAAGTAGGTAGTTCAATTAATACCGGACTTATTTATGTTCCACCTGCTTCAGTTCTGGATGCAGCGTTGGAGCTTATGGATAACGGCATTAAACTTCTTTATATTGTTACGGAGCATACTCCTATCAGGGATTCAGTTCTTATCCGAAAAACGGCAGTTGAAAAAGGTGCTGTTGTTGTTGGCGGAACTTCTCTTGGCTGTATTGTGCCAAAGGTTGGAAGAATTGGTGCAATTGGTGGTAAAAAGCCTGAGATTGCCTTTAAAGAAGGCGGACTCGTTATTCTTTCCAAATCTGGCGGATTAACTCCCACAACTGCTGAAATGTTCATGAGAAGAGGGTGGGGTACCTACATGGCTATGGGACTTGGAGGCGATATTATTGCCAACTGTATTTATTCTGATATTCTTCCTGAGATGGAAAAAGACCCGGAAGTAAAAGCAGTTGTAATGCTTGGTGAGCCTGGTGGTTCTTACGAAGAACAGGCTGCTCAATGTGTTGCTGACGGTAAGTTTACAAAGCCGTTGGTTGCTTATATTGCCGGTAAATTTCAGGAATCCATGCCGGAAGGTATGTCTTTTGGTCATGCTGGAGCAATTGTAGAACGAGGCATGGGAAAAGCTTCTGACAAGATTAATAAGCTCAGGTCTTCCGGCAACAATGTTCGTGTAGCTGATTACTACCATGAACTTATTGACTGCATGGAAGAACTCAACGTTCCCCGTGACTTCGAAGACCCATTTGCTGGTGGCGTTATTCCTCCAATTTCTTCAACTCTTTAAAATTCCTCTTACCCTCTTTAGCAATTCGCTTTAATTTTAGCGTTTTTGCTAAAGGGGGTAGTTTTCTACGAGCGCACAATCCTGTGTTCTTTTGTTTATTTTCTTACAATGCTTTTCTGTTTTATTTTTCCAAAGTCCAATAGTTGTTTTTCTACCCTCATACTATTTTCCTCGTAGCATCTCTTTTCTAAAACGCACACTCATTTTTTCTGTTATTTTTTTGTAGGTTTTCTATGATGTCTTTCGTTTATGTTTAGAGTAAAAAATGACGTTCTTTCTATAAAGGCGTAATGTATTGTATTTACAACTAAAATGCGGTAGCAGTATTGGTGTCAGACACTATTTTAATTTAGGCTGACCCTTTTGATTTTTCTTTTGGGCAAAAAGGCTGTTTTGTATGAAATAGCTCTTTCCTTCAAGATAAAGACTTCCACCACTTCTTGTAATGAGAATTTTGCTTTTTTCAAAACCAATTTCTTCGACAATACCATGTACTATCAGAGGCTTTTTATAAAGAATTGACATCACCGTGAACTTCACAGAATCACCCTTTTTAATAAGATAATCCGAAGTCCCTTCTTCTTTTTTTTCCTCCTTTGATTGGTCCTTCGACTTCAAATGTGCCTTCTTAATACTTTTGGAAATTCTGGTATGGTCTTCCAGTGTAATCATCCCGGAAGTATTACACTTAATGGCAATATGGGCTTCTTTATAATAGGTCGTAGCCATTTCGAGCTTACCTGACTTAAGGCAGATGTCGCCAAGTTTTTCAAAAGCCCAGACATTACAGGGGTCTTTATCCACAATCTTTTCCAAAAGTTCGACAGCTTTATCCACCTCATTGTTATTGAGTAGCATAAGAACTTTTTTTCCCACTTTCTTGCTTATTTTGCTACCTGGCCAATCTTTGTAAGCCTCAGATGTTATTGGCACGAATACAATTAACGCA
>JADGAW010000285.1 GCA_015231815.1 Nitrospinota bacterium | reverse complement strand
GAACCTATGCATCCAATATTGCCATTCAGGAAAGCGATTTGTTAATTTCCCTTGGTGCTCGTTTTGACGACAGAGTTACCGGAACAATCAGCACATTTGCTCCAAAGGCAAAGGTTGTGCATATTGACATCGACCCCACCGCAATTGGAAAAAATGTAAAGGTTGATACACCAATTGTTGGGGATATAAAGGTTATTTTAAGAAACCTCAATAAATCAATTCTTGAGAATTTTAAAGGAAAGAAAATTGATTTAAAGGCGTGGCATAAGAAGCTTGAAGGTCATATGAAAAAACAGCCTCTTAAATATGATGATGTAGAGGGAGAAATTAAGCCACAGTATGTTGTTGAAGAACTCTGTACTCAAACAAAAGGTGAGGCAATTGTTGCAACGGAAGTTGGACAGGCGCAAATGTGGGCAGCACAGTTTTATAAATTTGTGAAAAACCGCAGTTTTCTTACCTCAGGAGGTCTGGGTACAATGGGATACGGGTTCCCGGCAGCAATGGGTGCAAAGCTTGCCTATCCTAGCAGAACTGTTATCAACATAGCCGGAGACGGTTCCATTCAAATGAATATTCAGGAAATGGCAACCTGCATTCAATACGATGTTCCGGTTATTAATGCGATTTTAAATAACGGCTACCTTGGAATGGTACGCCAATGGCAGCAACTCTTTTTTAACAGAAGATATTCCAATTCCGATATGTTTCCTGGTCAACCGGATTTTGTTAAGCTTGCCGAAGCTTACGGAGGCGTTGGATATCGGGTTACCGACAAAAGAGATGTTGCGTCTGTCATTAAAGAAGCAATAAAGGTAAAAAAACCTGTTTTAATTGATTTCAGGGTATCACGGGAAGAAAATGTTTACCCAATGGTTCCCGCAGGTAAGGCAATTAACGATATGTTACTGAGTTAAGCTAAAAAACAGAGAAAAAATAAAATGAAGCATACAATTTCAGTATTGGTGGAAAATAAGTTTGGAGTCTTAGCGAGAGTTGCGGGACTCTTTAGTGGTCGTGGATACAACATAGAAAGCCTGACTGTTGCGCCTGCAAATAATGAGGGTGTTTCCCGTATGACCATTGTTACGACAGGAAGTGATCAGGTAATTGAGCAAATTAATAAACAACTCAATAAGCTGATTGATGTTATTAAGGTAATTGATCTCACCGCAGAAGGTAATTTTGTGGAAAGGGAGATGATATTGGTGAAGGTAAAGGCTACCGCTAAATCTCGGGAAGAAATTCTCAGAATGTCGGAAATATTTCGCGGAAAAATTATTGATGTCAATCCTCAGACCTATACCATTGAAGTTACCGGAGCAGAAGATAAGCTTGAGGCATTTATTCAAATGCTGAGTCCTTTTGGCATTAAGGAGTTGGTAAGAACAGGAAAAGTAGCAATTGCCCGTGGTCCAAAAGGAATTGTCGTGAAGGATCAGGAAATATCGTAGGGGCAGTGTTTTCAGTGAAAAGTGAATGGTAAGAAGTGAATAGTAAAAAGTAATGAGTAAAGAGTGGTGAGGGAAAGATAAAAAAATCTCTTCCCCCTTTTTTTCATATTTCTTATTTCTTAATTTTTAATACTTACAAGGAGTAAAAATGGCAACAATGTATTATGAAAAGGATGCAGATTTAAACGTTATAAAGGACAAAACAATATCAATCATCGGTTTTGGAAGTCAGGGGCACGCCCACTCTCAGAACCTTAAGGATTCAGGATGCAACGTTATTGTTGGTCTTCGTTCTGATTCTTCATCTGTAGCAAAGGCAAAAGCTGCGGGTTTAGAAGTAAGAACTCCTGCTGAAGCGGCAAAAGCCGGTGATATCATTATGATTCTTCTGCCTGACGAAATTCAAGGGGAAGTTTATACGGCTGAAATCGCTCCTCACCTTGAAGCTGGAAACGCTTTGGTTTTTGCGCATGGTTTTAGTATTCACTTCAATCAGATTGTTCCTCCAAAGGATGTAGATGTTTTCATGGCTGCTCCTAAAGGTCCGGGACATCTTGTGCGGAGAGTTTTTACTGAAGGCGGTGGAGTTCCTTCTCTTATTGCGGTTTATCAGGATGCTACCGGACAGTGTAAGCAAAAAGCTTTAGCCTACGCAAAAGGTATTGGCGGAGCACGAGCTGGCGTTATTGAAACAACCTTTCAGGAGGAATGTGAGACTGACCTTTTCGGTGAGCAGGTTGTTCTTTGTGGTGGACTTTCCGAGTTAATCAGAGCAGGTTTTGATACTCTTGTAGAAGCAGGATACCAGCCGGAAATTGCCTACTTTGAATGTTTGCATGAAGTAAAACTTATAGTTGACCTTATTTATGAGGGAGGTATTGCCAATATGCGTCATTCAATCAGTAATACTGCTGAGTATGGCGACCTCACCATAGGCAAGAGAATTATTACTGATGAAACGAGAAAAGAGATGAAGAAAGTTCTTGGCGAAATTCAGGACGGCAAGTTTGCCAAGAACTGGGTTCTTGAAAAACAAGCGGGTTACCCTTCATTTAAGGCTATGGCAAGAAGAGATGCTGATCACCAAATTGAGCATGTTGGAGAAGACCTAAGAGGTATGATGCCTTGGATCGGCAAGAAGATCGAAGAGTAAGAGAAGTCAACAAATTTCTAAGAAATATCATTTATGGGGCGCACATTCGTGTGCCCTTTTTTTTGCCTTTTATTCGTTAAGGTTCTTTCTATAGCTCAAATAATCACCTGATTTAATAAGGGTAAGACCAGACACATCACGGTTATAAAGATAAACCCAAGCTTGAACTGTATCGCCATCGATGGTTGAGACGGTAAGTTTCTTGCGAATGTACTCGTGTGGCTGTGGAAAGTTTTCTGAACATTCTTCGTAGGTATCAAGGTGTGAAAGGATTTGCCCCGGGACTGTAATGGTATAGATTTCTCCCTTGATCTTGTCCGCTTTGTCTTCTGATATGATAGCTCCGGGATATCCGTTCACTTCGTAAAGTTTTCCCTGCATGTATCCGTCGGAAAAATAGTTGCAATCGGCGAAGAGGTCATGCATAGCTGTTTTAGTTTCTTTTCGTAAGGTTCCATATACAAAAAGAAACTCCTTTATCACTCCACCCATTTCTTTTCTCACTCTTGACTTTTAACCTTTCAACGACCAGCATTACCG